>CALEYP010000101.1 GCA_937924895.1 uncultured Alphaproteobacteria bacterium | reverse complement strand
TATCGTACCTCTCATCGCAGAATTAACAGAGGCAGGCGCTGCCTTTGTTCATTACGTTCAGGTTGATCTCAGTGACGGAGACGCTGCTCGTCAGATAATCTCTGATGCAGCAGCCAAGGTCGGTCATCTCGATATCCTTGTTAATAATGCCGGTATTCAGCATGTTGCGCCTGTTGAGTCTTTTCCTATGGCGCAATGGGATAAGGTCATTGCGGTCAACCTATCAGCTGCCTTTCATACAACAGCCATCGCAGTCCCTTTGATGCGCGAGGCAGGCTTTGGACGTATTATCAATATCGCCTCAGTACATGGGCTCGTGGCATCGGTCCAGAAAGCAGCGTATGTCGCGGCCAAACATGGTATTATTGGCCTCACAAAAACCGTTGCTCTTGAAGTGGCAGAGGCCAATATGACCTGTAATGCGATTTGCCCTGGATGGGTCAGAACACCGTTGGTTGAGGCACAGATTGAAGCCAAGGCAGAAGCCGCAGGCCTCACAGTGGAAGAACAAGCCAAACTGCTTGTGACCGAAAAACAACCCAAGCCAGATTTTGCGACGCCAGAGCAAATTGGCGATATGGTGCTCTATCTTGCCTCAGATGCGGCAAAAATGGTGAATGGAGCTTCTTTTACCATTGATGGCGGCTGGTCAGCCCAATAGGTCAGTCAGCTGTTTTATCATCTGGTTTTGGTAGAGGTGGCATCCAGTCAGGGAGCGCTATCTCCGCAGACGCACCCTCTGCCTCACAGCTGGCAGTGCCATCTAAGATATCATGCACAGCGGCTAATTTCAGCGTCGCCAAGCCAATCATTTGCCCGTTATGAGGGGCGGCATGATGCACTGTGCCAATAGTTTTTCCGTTGCTCATCAAGGGCATCTCAGCGGCAAGATGAGGCGCAATGACAGGAAGAAGACGTTTCTTCACAAGGCCGCGATAATGGGTGCGGGCGGTGACTTCCTGCCCGATATAGCACCCTTTTTTGAAATCAACTGCCTTGATGAGGTCTAACCCTGCTTCGAGCATCAAAGCCCGGTTTGGTGTCAATTCTAATGGGCCTTCTGGTAGAGCTAGGCTGAAACGACGGGCCAGATAATCCTCATAAGGCGCAAAAGAAAGGGTAGCAAGCTGGCTTTGTGGTATCAGGGCAAGGTAGCCCATTGCCTCATGGCGAGTATCTTTGACAAAGGTAATATCAGCTAATGCGGGCACCTCATCCAAACAGGCTATGACATGCAAATCCTCTTCGTGAGAGAGTGTTAAAGGACGGCGGAGGCGATAAAGCCGTAATTTCTTTACCGTCTCCTCAGCTTGGCTAGTATCAATATCAAGATAGACATCATCTGGGCTGTTTGGATAGAGGATCATCTCTGCCAGGATGCGCCCTTGTGGTGACAGCAAACAGCTCTGACGCATCTCTCCGGCCGATACTGATAGGCAATCGGCTGTTAGGATGTCATGCAAAAATTGTAGTGCGCCCTCGCCAGTGATACGAAGCACGGTGCGATGCGCTTTATGATATAATGCCATTGCAGACAGGTCCTTTATGGTGTGATGACAGTGATATCGCCTTCATAGCGTGCGATATAGAAATGGCGATCACGTGACCAAAAACAAGTTTTTTTATTGGGAAACACAGCCATATATCCCTCTTGTGCCGCAATACGGTAGCTCTGATCGCACCCCAGATAGCGTGCGATCAGCGTATCGCCCTCAATGCGAATTTCTGCCACCTCCTTTGTTGTAACAGAAATAGCAGGCGTGTTTCGTTTAAAACATTGGCCCTGTTTTTCGCCGCGGCAGGCTGTTTCGGTTGACCCCTTCATCCGTAGATAAGAGAGCTGACCGTCCTTATAGGAAAAGCCTTCATCATCAAACATCTGACAGCCCTCATCAGGCGCGCGCTGGCTTTGGGCAAATTCACATGTGAACCAAATGCCTTCCCAAGGGTTAGCGAGCGCAGTGTGATAGGGAAGAGAACCGGCCAAGAAGATGGTCATGAGGAAAAATGAAAATAATGATGTGCGTTTCATGTCTGCCTCATCCGGTGATCTGAGCTCTTTCGTCGCAGATGCTAGTCAATTCCTTCTAATCATGCCATCTTCTAAAGGAGTGGGGCAAGATATGAGTGGTTAGGATAATGCAAGAATTCATCGAACATCCCATGCGCCGCGCCTTGAATGACGAATTACATGCGCGGAAGTTTAACGATTTTGAAGGTACCGGCCGGTTCATTCGCTATGTCTATTTCATGCAAGGTCATGATTTAGGTTTGCTCGCAAAGGTGAATCAGATGCTGCAAAAGCTCGGCTTGCCAGAAATGGGGCCGGATGAAAAATTTATCCGCCATGACCTTGCCTCCTATGCGTTGCGTGTTGAACGCCATACTGAATTTATGTCACTCAGCCTGATTGATAGGGATGATAAGCCTCGTCCCTATCCCACAACACAAGCGTTTGATGAGGCGGCCTTCCCTCATTTGCCGTTTGAAGATATTGCAGCTTTTGGCCATCCTTTATTCCATGCGATGTGGCTGGAAATACAAACAATGCCAGATAGTCTGCCTGATGCGGAGCAGATGCAAAGCTATCTTGGCGGGCGCGCGATTTCGGCAAGTCAGGTCTCTGCCAAGGGGGCCCATCTTTATTGTAATTTTGACATTGATGGTGCGGGCTATAGCCGGATGCTATTATTAAATGACCAGATTGCGAGCCATCGTATGGGGCGCTTTATTCAACGTGCTATTGAGCTTGAAACTTATCGCCTTTTGGCATTGCTCAGCTTGCCGAAAGTCAAAGCTCATGCGCCAGACCTCGATAAGATTGAGGCCGCTTTGCGCAGCGCCACAAATGCGCTTGCTGATATGCATCAGGCCAATGACGATACCCAAACCACAGATGCGGACCAGTTATTATCGCAACTAACCGCCCTTGCTGCGCAGCTCGAACAGATTCATAGCCAAACCTCTTATCGTTTCGCGGCCTCTGCCGCCTACCAAGATATTGTGACAGCACGCCTTACCGCGATGAACACCTCACGCCTCGATGGTTTCCAATCAATTCGTGGGTTCTTGGATAAGCGGATGACGCCAGCGATGCAGACTGCGGCTGCATTTGCCGCCCGGATGGAGAGATTATCCCAGCGCATTGCCCAAGCCGGCCAGCTGCAACGCTCCCAAACAGAGCTGGTTTTACAGAAACAAAATCGCGATCTGCTTGTCTCAATGAATAAACGCACCTCTGCCCAGCTGCGGTTGCAACAAACCGTAGAAGGCCTGTCAATTGCAGCGGTGACTTATTATGCGGTTAGCCTTGTTGGCTATCTAGCGGGCGGGGCCCCTCTGGCGGAATGGGGACTTGAGAAGACACTTGTCCAAGCCTTGTCAGTCCCTGTGATCGCATTTTTAGCGTGGCAAAATATCAAGCGCGTGTCCCGCGCTTTGGCATCCCGGCCAAACCAAGATTAAAGGCCAAAAAGGCACCGCCACTTGAAATGGCGCCTGCGACACCCAACAGCGCCATTAAGGCGCCTAGGCTCGCGCCGTAGTCAATCATAATGCCCATCAAAATCGGTGCAGCTGCGCTAGCCCCGACATTGATCGGCATAGTCACCGATCGGATAGCACCAAGGAATGATGTACCATATCTCTCTGCTAATAGGGCGTTGAGTGCGGTGTTTGGCATGCCTGAACAAAGGCCAAACAACATGAAGAATAGCGCTAATATGACAGGGCCATCTGCCAGCCACAGGGCGAGTGAAAACCCAATCACAGGGAGCTGGGCAAAGCTAACAACCTTATGTGCGGTAAATTTATCAACCAATATGCCAGAGAGAAGTGAGCCGGCAAGCGCCGCCGCTGCATAAAAACCATAATTGGCAGACCAGATGAGAAGCGAGATTCCTTTGCTCTCAGCGAAGTAAATCTGGTGAAATAACAGGCCTGTTACTGTGAAAGAGGGAACAAAGACAAGCCAGATGATGGCCATCCAAAAGGCAGGGTCGGCAAACATATCAGCGCGGGTAAAGGCGGGGCTGGTTGTATGGTCAGCGTGTTGTGATGGGCCTGTGACGCCTGCGCCATCTTGCCCATCGGTTCGCTTGGTCAGGGGTGATAGAAACGGGGCAAGAGAGACAAAAGCAAAAGCTGGAATAATGACCCAAATCAGGCGCCAGTCTAAGAAGGCAAGCAATGCGACAATAATCGCAGGGCCAATTGATTCAGCACATGTCATACCTAAACCTGCCAGGGCAAGGCCACGTCCTCTGGCTTTGACATAACGGCGCGCAATGGCGGTTTGCCAGACATGGCTCATCATGCCTTGCCCCCATAGGCGCAGGAAGTAGACGCCAATGACAAGCGCGACCAAAGAGCTCACTGTCGCAAAGAATAATGAGGCAAGACATAAACAGCTTAGCGTGAGGAGGCTGAGTCGTTTGACCGGAATGCTGTCAGCTAATTTGCCAAGCCATAATAAGGTGAAGGCTGAGGCAATGGTTGCCAAGGCGTAATAGCTGCCGAAATCACCATGGCTCAGGTTCAGGGCCTCTCTTATTTCACGGCTGAAAAGAGAGATAAAAAATGTTTGGCCGAGCGATGACCAAAATGCCATTAACCCGCCAAAGAGCAAAAAGCGCCATTCGCTTTTCATGAAGGATAAAGAAGAGGGTGGGATGAGGGTCATAGGGCGCAGTATCTATCTTACCGGCGGCGGCGATTACGCCCTTTGCCTTTTTCAGCTTTTTCTTTCTTTGGCTTAGTCGCGGCATTATAGACGATGCCTTCTGCTATCATGGCAAGTGCCATGATGCCGATGCCAATCATGCCTTGGCCAGAGGTTGCAACCCACCAGCCTATGCCAACAATCGCGGCCCAAAATAACCCAAATACTATGGAAATCATGCCCTTCATAGGGAGATATTCCTTTTCATCCACCCGTGTAACTGGGCCCAGCCTAGCAGGTTTGTCTGGCAAAACTCAATGGGAAACACGCGCTATCCTTTTGCTTTGCACAAAGCGTGAAATCGGTCATGCTGATGATAGTGTCCTGCAATAAGGACTTAGCAGAAGGAGGCAAGAGATGGCTTATGAACATGATGCCAGCATGATGAATAATCTATATTGGTGGGGGATCCCAACCTTATTTCGGACACCTCATATCCCGTTGGATGATGCGCGTCTCCAAGAGGTGGATATCGGCCTTGTCGGTGTGCCTCATTCTTCTGGTAATGGCACAACTGAAAAAGACCAGCATCTTGGGCCGCGTGCCGTGCGCAATGTCTCAGCTGTCCAGCATCGTGTCCACGGGGAATTTCACCTCGATCCCTGGTCAGCCGCCCAGATTGCTGATATTGGGGATGTCCCTTTTCCTAAGGCAAATGATAATGAAGATTCCATTGAGCGGATTACCTCATTTTATCAAGAGCTTGATCGCAAAGCCGTTCGCCCTGTTTCAATTGGTGGTGATCATTCGATCACTGGCGGTATTGTGCAAGCCTTGGGCAATGGCCATTTGACCAATGGCGAGCCTGTCTGTTTTCTGCATCTAGATGCGCATACTGATGTCTTCACCAAAGTGGATCATTTTCTAGGGGCCAAGAAATCAGCAGCCCATTGGGGCGCTTATTTGGCTGATCAAGGACAAGTTGATCCCCGTCATTCGATGCAAATCGGCTTGCGTGGCCATCCGCGGACATTGGATTGGTTACAGCCCTCTTATGATTATGGCTATAATATCGTGACGATGGCAGAGTACCGTCAAAGAGGCGCGCTGGATGTGATTGCTGAGATTAAAGACGTGTTGGCAGGGCGGCCTGTTTATATCACCTTTGACCTTGATTGCTTGGACCCAACTATTGCGCCAGCCGTTGCGAATGTAGAGGCAGGTGTCTGCGGCTTTTCGATTGACGAGGCACGCGGCTTGCTTCATGCGGTGCGCGGTATGAATATCATTGGTGGGGATGTGGTCTGCCTGATGCCGACTAAGGACCAGCCGAATCATATCACATCACTTGTTGCAGGCGCGGTGATGTTTGAAATGATTGCGATGATGGCCGAAAATCAGAAAGCGAAGGCATAAAGGGAATAGAGATGGTGCTGCTGAGAGGGATTGAACCTCCGACCTCACCCTTACCAAGGGTGTGCTCTACCGACTGAGCTACAGCAGCATTATCACTGACATCTCATGTTTGCCCGTCCTATCATAAGACAGGGTTTGACTGCAAGTCTTACTATTGCCTTACAGCCTGACTAGCCGTTTGACTAAGGCACGCATTTTGGGACTGAAGAGAGTCTCAGTAAAATAGGAACCAGCAATCCGCTTTGATGCTTCCCCATAGGTGGGGTAGGGCGCGATGTAAGATGCCATGGCACTGATTTTCAATCCTGAGGAGAGGGCAAGACTCCAGCTATTAATCATCTCACCGGCATGAGGCGCAAGGATAGAGGCCCCTAAAATCTTGCCTTTTTTGGTAGTTGTCACCTTGATAACACCTTCTGTTTTGCGCTCTGCTCTGGCGCGGTCATTATCAGCAAGTGACCAGTTCAAAATCTTGATATTATCAGCGCCATAGGTGGATAGAGCTTCTTCTGCGCTCATGCCAACATGTGCCAATTCAGGGTCGGTATAAGTCACCCAAGGAATGGCTTTGTCTGAGATTTTGGTTGGTAGTTTGAACAGCATATTGCGAATTATCACAGAGGCATGATAGCCGGCAATATGGGTGAATTGATGACGTCCCGCCACGTCGCCTATCGCGAAAATATGTTTTACGCTGGTGCGCAGCCTGTCATCAGTCATGATGCCTTGGCGGTTTGTCATGACCCCTGCCGCTGGTAGATTTAGGGTTGATATATTGGGACGTCTGCCGACTGCTACCAGCAAATCAGAGCCGGTAATCACACGCTCATCAGCAAGGTGGACTTGTATCTCTTCTCCCACTTTGGCGCAGGATGTGACCCCCGTGCCTTCGATGATCGAGATGCCCTCTTTGGTCAGCTGGTCTTTCAAAATGGTTGTGAGCTCTGGGTCATCGCGCCCCATCACTTTAAGGCCTTCAATCACTGTGACCTGACAGCCGAGCCTGACATGGGCTTGTGCCATTTCCATGCCAATGGGGCCGCCACCAATAATGATGAGGTGGTCTGGTTTCACCTGTGACTGAAAGATGCTCTCATTGGTGAAAAAGGGCGTGCTATCAAGCCCGTCAATTGGCGGGATAAAGGGATGAGATCCGGTGGCAATCACAAAATAGCGGGCTTTGACCTCATAATGGCGCGAAGCAACCACTTTGGCAGAGGTGAATTGCGCTTCTTCTGAGATAACGGTGACGCCTAATCCTTCGAACCGTTCCACAGAATCATGAGGCGCAATGCCAGCAATCACATCCGCAATATGTGATTTGACCGCGCGGAAATCCACATCATTCTCGCCTGAGATGCCCATCTCCGGATGGCCTTTGCCATAATGGGCAAATTTGCCAGCGGCTAATAAGGCTTTAGATGGCACACACCCGGTATTGAGGCAATCACCGCCCATCTCTCCGCGTTCAAATAATACAACACGTGCTCCCATCTGGGCAGCACCTGCCGCGACAGATAAGCCGCCAGACCCTGCGCCGATGATACAAATATCTGTTTCAATGTGGCTTCTTTGAGGAGATGTCATCTATCTATCCTCCTTTGATATGAGGCGCTTGTTTGTGACGCCATTTTTTAACAATGATAGGCACCAGTGCCAGAACGCCTAATGCGATGAGTGGCAAGATCACTTGTGGGTCTGATAAGGTTGATAAATCAGGTGTTTGCCCTTGACGGAGTACATGGTCAAATCCGCGTGCCACAGATACATAGACAACTGTACCAGGGATAATGCCAAGCGCAGTGGCTGCCATATATGAGGGCAGGCGCATCCCCACAAGTGCTGGCACAATATTCACGACCCAGAAAGGGGCCACAGGAATAAGACGCAACGCTAAAAGATATTGAAAGGCATTATCTTGGAATCCCGCTTCTAGCTTTTTTAAAAAAGGCCCAGCGCGTGCCGCAAGCAATTCAGCCAACACCGTCTTTGCAGCAAGAAATACAAGCGCGGCGCCAATGGTCGCAGAGATGATAATCAAGGGGGCGGCCAGCCACCCAAAAAGCGCACCGCCAGCCAGTGTTAGCAAACTTGCAATCGGCAGCGAGAAAGCCACTGCGCAGATATAGCTAAGGGCAAAGAGCAAAGCCGCAATAAAGTACTGGTCTTCGACATAGCGCCGCAAATCCCCGTAGTGAGTCGCCAGCGCCTCAAATGATAGAAAATTATGTAGGCCTGTTGCAAAGAACGTCACAAAGCCCACCACCAAAATGGTGGGGAGAATGAAAGGTTTCAATCGTGACATAGGGCCCCTTTCAGCATGCGTTTGCAAAAATTCCTCAGTCAGGCACAAAATTAAACGTTTCGATATAGATTAATCCTGCCTTCCCTTTTATATCTGTGTTAATCATTTTGACGAAGGGTTTTCTCGTAAGGGGTGACAGGCATGTCTGATAAGCCAGCATCATCATCAAAAAAGCCATCATCGGGGGATGATAAACAAGCACGGCTCTCAGCCGCCTTGCGCGATAATTTATTCAAGCGCAAAGCGCAAGCACGGGCGCGGGCTGCCACGCAAAAACAATCTGGCTCAGATAAAACAGCTCAGGATGATACAAGCGCCTAAGGTGATGTGTGATAAAGGTAGGATGTAGGTAATGGAACAATTGCAAGTACAAGGCGCCCAAAGCCTCACAGGTACCATTACAGTTAGCGGCGCGAAGAATGCCGCTCTGCCGCTGATTTGTGCAGGGCTGATGACTGATCAGGCGTTGACACTCACCAATATGCCAGACTTGTCAGACACCAGATTAATGGCTGACCTTATGGTCAATCACGGGCTTGACGTGCGGTTTGAAAATGAGGTTATGACACTTGGCGGTGCTGCGACACAATATGACGCGCCCTATGATTTGGTCAGCAAAATGCGTGCCTCAATTTTAGTGCTTGGCCCGCTGGTCGCACGCTATGGTGAGGCACGGGTATCGCTACCAGGTGGATGCGCGATTGGCTCGCGTCCAGTTGATTTGCATATCAAAGCCATGCAGAGCCTTGGTGCTATCGTAGAATTAGCGGATGGCTATATTCAAGCACGGGCTCCAGAGGGCTTAACAGGGGGGGATATTTCGTTCGCCACAGTCTCAGTTGGTGCCACGGAAAATGCGGTGATGGCTGCCAGTCTTGCCACAGGAACCACCACCATCCACAACGCCGCGCAGGAGCCTGAAATTTCTGATCTCTGCGAATGTCTGATAGCGATGGGCGCGCAGATTTCAGGTCATGGCACCTCAACCATCACAATCGAAGGTGTGTCAGCTTTGCATGGTGCGACACATGAGGTGGTCGCTGATCGCATTGAAGCAGGCAGCTTTATCATTGGAGCTGCCATGACTGGTGGTGCATTACGCTTGCGCAAAGCGCGCCTTGACCATCTGACAGCGTTGCAAGAGGTGCTCATCAAAGTGGGTGTGATGTTAGAGAGCGGCCGGTCTGAGACAGGGGAGCCCTTTATTGATGTAACGCCGCCTACCGCCCTTATAGCTGTCGATGTAGAAACCGCACCCTATCCTGGTTTTCCCACTGATTTGCAGGCGCAATATATGGCATTAATGTGTGTGGCAGATGGCACGTCACATATCTCTGAGACTATTTTTGAAAATAGATTTATGCATGTGCCAGAATTGGTACGCATGGGTGCCGATATCACAATTGAAGGCGGTGTCGCGATTGTGAAAGGCAAGGTAAATTTGCAAGGCGCACCTGTTAGGGCCACTGATTTACGTGCGTCAATCTCGCTTGTGCTTGCGGCTATGGCTGCCTCAGGAACAACAACAATCTCAGAGATTTATCACCTTGATAGAGGCTATGCCCAGCTGGAAGCGCGCCTCAAAGCTTGTGGTGCCCATTTGGTAAGATGCTAGCCTCATGACAGATACACCTCTCAAATTGCAAATCCATAGTATTGACGACATAGCTGTCCTGTCAGCCTTATGGCAGGACGCGTTGATCAATGCGCAGGATATTCAATTTGATGAGACAGCAAAAGAGGTTGTGATTATCGCAGATCGCTATCGCTGGGAGGTGGCAGAAACCACCCAGGAGCGCGTGCTCACGGGCTTGCGTATTGGCGGGGTATCAGCGGTTCAGCATCAGAATTTGGTCAAAGATGAGGCGCAAACATCATTTTACAATCTGCTTCACATCGCTTATGAGAACACAACAGACGGCGCGCAATATGCCATTTTCACCTTTTCAGGTGATGCTGCATTGCGTTTGACGCTTGATCACATTGTGATGGCAGCAGCTGATATTGCACCACCACGACCAGCCATTGCAACGCCTCACCATGAGGCGGATGAGGATGGGAAAAGGTAAGGACCATGACACAGAAATTTGTGCTTGCACTACCCAAAGGACGTATTCTCGATCAAATCCTACCCATCTTGGAAGGGGCGGGCTTGGAATTAGAGCCGGCATTTTTCGATGGGAAAGATCGTCGCTTGCGTTTTGCGACCTCTGATCCTCAGCTTGATGTGATTAGAGTGCGGAGCTTTGATGTGGCAACCTTCCTTGCCTATGGTGCCGCACATATGGCGGTAGCTGGCTCAGATGTGTTGATGGAATTTGATCACCCTGAAATTTATGCGCCGGTGGATCTGCGTGTGGGGACATGTCGTCTGGCTGTGGCATCGCCGCAAGATGTCGCAGATGAAGATGATCCCAAAAGCTGGAGCCATCTACGTGTAGCGACAAAATATCCGAACATCACAGCCCAGCATTTTGCCAATCGCGGTGTCCAAGCTGAATGTATTAAGCTTAATGGCGCTATGGAATTAGCGCCTGGTATGGGGCTATGTCGCCGGATTGTTGATTTGGTTGAGACGGGGTCGACCTTGGTTGCAAATGGCTTGGTTGAAGTTGAACATATCGCTGATATCTCTTCTCGTTTTGCTGTGAATCGTGCGGCCTTTAAAACACATCCCGATGTGATTGGGGGATGGATTGAGCGTGTGCGTCAGGCGGCTCATCAGTATCATGATGGTCGTGAGTAAGCGCTGGCCCGTGAGTGTTCTTTCGCATTGCATCACAGTGCCAGAGAGTGACATAGTAGCAATGACACAACAGCGCAACTAACAAAGCACTTCATGGATCAGCAGGATATCACATCGCCAGAAGACGGCTTTCATATCGCCAAGATTGAATTGGATATGGAAGGTCAGCATCGGCTTAGCTCCACCCAAGAGCATGAGCGTGCAGTGGCGATTTTTGATCTGCTTGATAGCAACCATTTCAAATTACATAAGCAAGCTGGCCCCTATCATTTATATTTGCGCACTGATCAGCGCCATATTCATTTTGATATTCGTGATGGCGGTGATGAGCCGCTCGTAAATTTTTTTATGGCGCTTGGGCCTTTGCGCCGCATCATTCGCGATTATTTCCAAGTGTGTGATAGCTATTATGAGGCCATTCGCACCAAGACACCGTCACAGATTCAAGCAATCGACATGGGACGTCGGTCACTTCATAATGAAGGCTCAGATATCCTGAGGGGACGTTTAGAGCGTCATGCTGATTTTGATGAACAAACAGCCCGCCGCCTCTTCACCCTTATCTGTGTCATGACATCAAGAGAGAAAACCCGATGAAAAAGGTGCTTTTTGTTTGCAACCTAAATGCTGTGCGATCGGTATTGGCCGAATATATGGTCAATCAATGGTATGGTGATGAGGTGCAGGCAGAATCTTGTGGCGTGATTGCTGGGTCGCCTGATGGTTATGCGGCCTCTGTGGCACGTGACCATAATATTGATATCACAGAGCATGAAGCTCGCTATTTGATGGATGTGGCCGCGACAGAGTTTGATGAGATTATTTCATTCTCAGAGGATGCCGCGCTAGAGGTTAAGCGGTTGAAATTGCCGTCTCATATTCAAACACATTATTTTGAAGTGCGTGATATGATAGGGATTTCAGGACCGCGCGAAGAGCGTTTGGTTGTTTATCGCGGCATCTTTGATGACGTAAAAACGCATATTTTGCGTCATTTCGGCCCAAAAAGTGGCTAAAATGCTTGACCTTTTGGTGTAAACTCATCACCTTATGGCACGCAGAGTGATTCACAATGAATGGATAGAGATGAATGGCCAAAGAAGGCGTCATTGAATTTTCAGGCACAGTCGCAGAATTGTTGCCAAATGCTATGTTCCGGGTAAAGCTGGATAATGATCATGAAGTGCTTGCCCATACAAGCGGAAAGATGCGGAAAAACCGCATCCGCGTCTTGGCAGGTGATAGGGTGAATGTTGAGATGACCCCTTATGATCTGACAAAAGGTCGTATCACCTTCCGCTTTAAATAAGCGGGTGCTGATTGGGCCAGAGGGCTTTTTTAGCCATGACCACATCGTCCCAACCACCTTTGATCCTTGCCTCTGCGTCGCCGCGACGTGTGGCACTGCTGGCGCAATTATCAATCACGCCTGATGAAATTATACCGGCGGATATTGATGAGACACCGCATAAGGGCGAGTTACCTATTCCCTATGCCAAACGTATGGCAGAGACCAAGGCGCGTCATATTGCAACCCAGCATCCTGGCGCCTTTGTCATAGGCGGTGATACAGTGGTGGCGTGTGGGCGACGTATTCTTCCCAAAGCTGAGACAGAGGCAGAGGCACGGGCTTGTATGTCGCTTTTGATGGGGCGCTCGCATCGTGTCATTGGCGGTATGGCGTTGGCTTGTCCAGATGGCCGACTTCTTGTGCGCCATACGCTGAGCCATGTGCAGATGCGCCGTCTCGATAAGTCAGAGATGGAATCCTATATCGCGCAAGGTGACTGGCAAGGGAAAGCCGGTGGCTATGCCATTCAGGGTGAGGCAGCACGCTTTATCAAACAAATTAGAGGGTCTTATTCTCAAATAATGGGACTTGATCTCTATCTCACAGCCCAGCTCTTGCGCGGCGCTGGATATCATAATAGCTAAATGATGAGTGATAGCCCCCATATCATCACTGATAGTAATGACACCAAATGCGCTATCTTTGAGAAAGGGCGGCTGGTTGACTATTTCATAAAGTCATCAGGTGAAGAGACGCTAGGACAATTGGCCTATGTACGTATCACCCAACTCTTTCCCGCGCATCACCGAGCTGAAATCACTCTGCCAGATGGCACAAATGCCTCGATGCGCCTCTCACCCAAGCAACCTTATAAGGTGGGGGATATTATCCCTGTGACAGTGACGGCTATGCCACGCCAGCACAAACCATGGCAGGCAGAGCTTGGCTTTCAACGGGTGGGGCGGCTTGTCATGCTTCACTATGGGGGTGCTGATGTACGGCTATCGAAGAAAGCAGCTGACCCAGCCTCTCTGACGCCTGATGCAAAAAGCATAATTCAGGCTGCGCTGCCAGAGGGATGGGGCGCGGTGATTAAGCGAGGGTGTGAGGCGCTCAATCCTGATGATATCATTGCTGAGATTCAATCCTTAATGGCACCGCTGCCGAAGATCGCGGAGTTCAATGGCACCGAGCCCGCCCTCATCTATGGTGGGGATGATGTGCGGTTTCAAGCCGGTTTGGCACTGAATGGGCCAACCCAGATCACGGTTAATGATGAGACTGCCTTATGGGATGATATTGACCAGATGGCAGCGAACGCCTTGGCCCTACCCTATGAGATGACAAATGGGGCGCGTCTATTTTGTGAGGCAACACAAGCCTGTACCGTCATTGATGTTGATAGTGGGGCAAGTGGCCTCTCCCCGTCAGCGCTTGCCGAGATAGCATTAGAAGAGGTGTTATGGCTCATCCGCCTCGCCAGTCTATCAGGTGTGATTTTAATTGATGTGCCGCGACTGCCTTATAAGGCGCAACAAGCGCTATTGGCAAAATTATCACCCATTGCATTACGAGACCGCCGTCATCCAGAGATTTTGGGATTTAGTCGCGCGGGTCTCTTGGAAATAACCGTCAGGCATGGCAGAGCCCCTTTGACAGTTCGTCATCCAGCTCTATGATATCATCATGGTGAAGAGGTCCAAATGAGTGCTAAAATCATTCCCCTGAAAGGAGCCGCTGTGACATCAACGAAAGCAACTAGCTGTCCGCAATGCGGGACAGCAGCGGTGAAGCCCCATACGCCCTTTTGTTCTCGTCGTTGCGCGCAGCTTGATCTAGGGCGCTGGCTGAATGAGGATTATCGTATTCCCGCCCATGAGGCGATGGATGATAGCGATATTGATGCGCTTCTTACACAGCTGGAAAAAGACGACTAAAAGCCTGTTTTAACGCTGGACAGCCCAGACAGCTTTTTGTATATCAGGTGAACCTATTGCCCGTGTGGCATGTGGCCCGGGTAGCTCAGTTGGTAGAGCAGCGGATTGAAAATCCGCGTGTCGGTGGTTCGAATCCGCCCCCGGGCACCACTTTTTCCCACGATACCCACGTCAACCCATTGTTATCCCGAGCTTTTCGGTGTGTAACTGTGTGGGTGGTTTTGCTGTGGTACAACAAAGAGTACAACATTTTCTCTGGCAGAAGAGTGGGACTTACTACTTCGTCAGAAGAGTGCCTAAGGATATTCAGGAACATTATACGTCTTCTAGGGTGGTCATCTGCTTGAAGACAAAGAGACGAGATAGTGCAGTAAAGGCATCTCGCTCTATTGCTCAGAGGCTAGAAGATTACTGGCTGTCTCTTAGGCTTTCTAAGCTTGATATACCAGCATTGCACCTACTGAGAGACAAACCTTTAATCACTTCTACTTCCTCTTCTATGAGGCTCTCAGAGGCTTTGGAGCTGTATTTAAGGCTCAAGGGTGGCAATAAGGATAAAGTCTTCTACAGAGGAGCAGAGAGAAACATCCAGTCTGTGATAGATGTCCTAGGCGATATACCGGTAGATGAGTATGCATCATCAGATGCTGCGTCTTATAGAGACTATCTACTGAAGAAAGGATTAACGACTAACTCTGTGAAGAGGAACTTCTCTACTATTCGCTCTATTATCAATCTCTGTATTCAGGAGCATGGTCTAGACTGCAAGAACGCTTTCTCCAGAGTTTACCTACCTGACCTTGATGACAGTAAGAAGCGTAAGCCCATACCAAATGAGAACATCAGGCAGATTCAGCAAGACTGCAGAGAAGAAGATGATGAGGCTAGATGGTTGGTCGCTTTAATAAGTGACACTGGCATGAGGTTGTCAGAGGCTGCTGGCCTTCATATCAACGACATCATCCTTGATGATGACATCCCTTATATCAACCTTAGACCCCATCCCTGGAGGAGCTTAAAAACAAAAGGAAGTCAAAGGCAGATACCGCTAGTAGGTGCATCGCTATGGGCAGCTCAGAGGATAAAGGCAAACCCCCATCACACCTTCGCCTATCCAAGATACAACACCACTTCAACCACCAACGCCAACTCAGTCTCAGCAGCCATGAACAAATGGCTAAAACACAGAGTACCAGAGGGGTGTGTCATTCACTCTTTCAGACACTCTCTTAGAGACCGCCTCAGAGCCGTACAATGTCCCTCAGACATGATTGACCAGATAGGTGGCTGGAGCACCGCTGGTGTTGGACAAGCCTATGGACTGGGGTATAGTCTCGATAGGAAGTGGGAGTGGTTGCAGCAAATAGTTTCCAACTATGTGTTACGTTAATGGTCTCATTTGGACTTTATCATAAAACTAGGAAAGGCTTAGCAGATAACGCCTGTATAAATGTTGCCCAAACAATTGCTAAGCTCAATATAGTACCAGCTAAAACAATTCTTGTTGAAAATCGAGATAGATACTTATCTGTTAAAAAACCTAAAATCGGTAACGCCTGAATCATGTGTGTGGCAAAAAAATGGGGGACACGTAGGTCACCTCCTGTTGTTGACCAGCCAAATATAGGTAGGCCGTATGCATCCGTTAATTCACCGCCAACCCAATGACCCGTAGTTGTTGCAGCCCCACTTGCGAGAGCACCTGCAGTAATAAGTGTTGCTACAGTCCCAACGGTAGCACCAATCGTTAGACCAAGCTTTAGCCCAGAATATTTATCATCCTGATACTCTTTATATAACGCACATCCGATTACAAACGTGCACAACATAACAATCAAAGCAGCACCGCCCATCAGAGCGTAGTAAGCCATCATTTCCCATTGAGTTTCGAAATTAAAATGGGAGTGCCTTCCTCGAAACGCCTTAATAAATATGTATAGCAACTCAACTAGCACAGCTGCATATAACATATGTAGCAACCATTTCATCCATTTAGAGTTCCGGTACGAATATCTTAACAACAGAACCATAAAAAACAAAGTTAGAAGATGGACAAGGAAAGAAAAATTGAATTTCAGTGGCTTAGACCAGACCGAAACACCATTTAACGTTCGCTCATCAACTAACAAGCCAATAGCAGAAAACAATAGAAGTGCCAGTAC
>CALEYP010000100.1 GCA_937924895.1 uncultured Alphaproteobacteria bacterium | reverse complement strand
CCTGGTCTTGGCGTGTAGGGTATTTCGATGTTCATGTGAGAGACAGGCTCATGTCAGGGTTATATACGTTATAGCAACGGCGGCTTACTTTGGGGGTGTATGGGGGCCTGCCGTAGTATTTGCCACCCCCTTTGCTCAGCCAGCACGTTATGCTTTTCTCTGTTCAGTAAGCGACATATGCACGGCTATACGCGGTGCCAGAAAGCTAAGTCATTGATAACAAAGAAAACCGTTTGTCGCATAAGATCCATTATGGAAAGTTAACCAGATTCAGGTTAACAGCTTTGCCTCGTGCGCGCGACCACTGCCAAAGCCAGACAGCACCACCACTACTCAGCTACTAATTCTGCGTTCCCCCAAGTCAGCGTAATCGTACCACTGCCTTGCTTGTTGTCCTCTGCTTTGTCTCTGATGCCCAGAGGTTGCATCTGCCTTATGTGCTTATCCTTGTGGTCTGCCTCGAGCCTACGACGCTGTACCTCGGCCATAGCGAGCTTAGGGTCGTCAGGCAATGGAGCTTCGACCAGGTCAATAATCTGGTCTCGCATTGCTTCACACTGCAATGTCCTAGCCACACGGTATTTCGTGTAAGCCTCTTCATTCTCTTGCACCCAGCGCAGCACAGTACGCCACGAGGGCAGAGCGCTGTCCTCGTTGCAGATCCGCGTCAGGCTTACGCCTTCAGCTATCCGCTCACAGATAGTCTCCATCTGTGCTTTCGTAACTCGTGTCTTTGCCATTGTAATCCATAAAAGCGCAGACCTACCGTCCGTGCAACGATAGGCCTGCTAGTTACCTGGTGCAGCTGGCTGTGTTTGGCAACCAAGCTGCGTAAGGTGAGGTTCAAGTTAAGGGAGGAAAACCAACAACGCCACATGTTGTGTC
This sequence comes from uncultured Alphaproteobacteria bacterium, assembly GCA_937924895.1. GTDB lineage: Bacteria > Pseudomonadota > Alphaproteobacteria > Puniceispirillales > Puniceispirillaceae > UBA685. Next base: position 4,064 of record CALEYP010000100.1, on the reverse strand, counting down.
ATTGTATTCCTTTTTCTACTACATTCAGGGCAATGACGTCAATAGCCTTGTCGCATAACGTCATCAGAGCCTGTAATACAACCTAACCAATGCGTCTTTGTAACGCCTCTTAACTATCCTTGGGTCGTTCAATCCCAGTATCCTAGCTATCTTAGTCCATGCCGGGCCACGCTCCCGGAAGGCCGCAGAGTGAGCCACAGCCCATACAATGCGCCTGTCATCGGTATCCATCATCGTGATTCCGAGCTCAAGAGCTGTCTCATACCGCGTGATTTGCTCTGGTGTAGCCTTGATGATAGGCACCTCGAAAGCGTGCCAGCCATAGCCAGACCATTCCTGCACATATTCAGGCCACGAGCTCATCTTTTGCTTGCGAATAGCTGCCGGTAGCTTGCGCTCAGTCTCAGCAGCTTCCATGAACAGCTCATCGAGCTCTGACATGTTTAGCCTACCGAAGCTCATTGAGACGTCTCTCTTCTTCGGTAAGCCAGTCAAACCTAGCCAATGGCGGTAGTTCAGACACAGCGACCATGAGCTCAGCAAACCTGTCTGAGCTGTATCTTGGCCTGAGTTTCTTGAAAACACGGCGCTGAAGCTCATCCATCGGATTTTGCTTCGAGCGCTGTATAGCTGAGCTATAAGCATAGCTACTATGCTTAGCTATGTTGTTTATCAATTTGTTTATTTGTGGGTTTGCTGAGCCTTGTACATGTCTTTTGCTTCTGGCTGAGCTTCGTACTGAGCTATGCATATGCTTAGCTTGCTGTGCGACTGCGTCGATTTTAAGTTTGTTTTCAGACACCTGTCAACCCCCTCAGTTCAATCTAAGGGCTGACTTGATGCGCTGCCACAGAGTTTTCTCTGCTTCCTTGCGCCTTGCCCAGGCCGCTTTAATCTTGCGTGACTGTGCTTCACGCTGTTCTTTAGTCCATTCTCTTGGCATCATCCTTCTCCTTGTACCAGTTTGCTAATACGCGCCAACACTCGTCGTTGTGGCAAACAAATGCCCCGCTCGCGAGTATGACCCAGTTATTCGAGACAATGGCGTGGCTCTTCCCGCAAGCCTCACAATGGTCATGCCCAAGGTCTCCCCCGGATTGCATGTGCTTCATGCGCCTTCTGCGGTCTTTAGCCACGTCACCCTCTCCTCTTCCTTATCTAAAATAAGTTCAACCTGGTCAGCCAAACGCTCTCTCAGATAAGGCTCTGTAATGACCCCATGACCTTGCTCTTTGATGTATTCCGGCAAGTTGAGCCATGTAGGGTCACATTCAGCTCGTCTGTCTGTGCAATACCTCATGCGAGGTATGTCATACAGCTCAGCTATCCTAAACAAACCAAATCCTTCACGAATCAGTCTGCGTATCTCCAAATCAGCTTGGTGTAGGCAATACTCACGTCTCGTCATATCCAACCCAACCTCGGCGCCCCCTCGTAATCCTTGCGCCAAACAAACCAAGCAAATGCCATTTTCCCGCTGCCATACCAGCTTTCGTCATGGTCGCCACGAATCATGGTCAGCCTTTGACTGAAAACGTAAACTGCCGCTGGTGGATGCTGGCTGTACAGCGTCTGATACCGCGCCTTGCCTTCAAGAAACGCCAAACGCAACAGCCATGCGTGTGTGTCCACACCAAGCTCGATAGCGTGGGTGATGAACTCTGTAGCCAGCTTGTATGGGGGGTTTGTGATGATGGTGTCGGCCAATCGCTTGCGCTCCATCAGGAAATCGCAACCGGGTTGACCGTAACCGTAAAAGTTCAGGTCTGTGCTGGTCACACTGTGGCCATGAGCGCTCAGAACCTCTGAGATAGCCCCATCACCGCAAGCTGGCTCCCATATGCCCTTTGTGAACTGTTCACAAGCTAGTAAAGCCTCTGTGGCTTCTGGCGGGGTAGGATACCAATCATCTTTCTGTCTGTTGCTCATTTGTCATGCACCGCCTTGATTGTCAGGCCGATACGCATGGCGAGCTGTGGGACAATGGCGTTGCCTAGTCCTTTAATGCGGTCAAATCGCTTGGGTACCCCATTAGCCACTAGACACAAGTCGGGTTCATCTGGCCATCGTTTTTCGATGTCCTGACGGCCTCGTCCAAGTTTGAGCGGTACGTCGGGCTCCCATAGAACCTGTCCCTGACTGCGCCCTTCGCATTGGCCGCTGCCGGCGTTGGCCACATCTTCTCTGGATTGAAAACTGCCGCAGTCAAGTTGTTCTGGTGGTTGTCCCGCCATTTCTTCGTGGCTTTGTTGCCGTCCTGCCACGTTGGTGTCGGCCACATCCTGACTTGGTCTGCCAGATTTGCCCCGAACACCAGATTGGGATTGCTCTGTGAAATCCTGCGCCCCCGCTCGTCTAGCTTGCGTGGGCCGCCTGTCGCGTCCGTCGTCCTGGGCGTCGCCCACATCCGCATCGTCTCTGGGTTCACCTGTTCCCGCAGATTGCTCGGCCTCTTCCTGCCCTTGCGCGCACCTTCCTTCATCTTCTCTGTGCTCTCCGCTGAGCGCTGTGGTAGGTGATCCATCGTGTTGGGTGTCGCCCCCCAGCCGCTCCCCTTCTCCAACATCCTCGGCGCCATCTGGTGCCCCTTTGCTGTCGGCGTGTGCAACAATCCAGAGTCGGTCTCTTCTGTGCGGGGCATCGACACCGCAAGCTGGAACAATAAACGTCCGGCTGGCGTAGCCTTCGGCTTCCAAGTCAGCGAGCACTTGGTCGAGCCCCAATGCGACGTGGCCATAAACATTTTCGAAAACGCACCAAGTGGGTCGTTTTTGTGCAATAATTCTGCGGATGTACGGCCAGATGTGGCGATCATCTGCCGTGCCTTTTTGCTTTCCGGCGACACTGAAGGGCTGGCAGGGGTATCCTGCTGTGAGGATGTCGCAGTCGGGAACAAGTCTCCTTGCGTCATTGGCTAACTCCTTTACATCTTCAGCAATAGGCACGTCAGGCCAATGCTGTGCTAAAATCTTGCGGCTCCACGGCTCGATGTCGCAGAACATGACAGGCGAAGACAACCCCGCCCACTCAAAGCCCAAGGCAAACCCGCCGATACCGCTACATAAATCAACGTGACGAAGGGTCATGGTGTCTCCCATCTCAGCTTGAGCTGTCCATATATGGGCTGCCAATCTCTGCGCCTGTCGCCTCTGTCCCAGCCTACGTTGCTAGGCTTGACCTCAGCGGCAACCTTCCACCCGGCGCCGCGTAATGAAGCGCCGCTCTCGCTTTGAAGCGTGTAGGTAACAAGCCGCTTGCCGCCCATCTGTTGCCAAATGCGCCAGCATCTACCGTATAAAAATGAACAAGTGTTTTTAGGTGCGTCGTCATGCACGCACAGCAGCGTCACCTCTGCGGTCAAACCGTCATGCAATGTTCTTGCGACTGGTCTGCCGACAATAGCAACACATACCATCACGTCGCCATAAACAGCGCCAATGGCAAACCTACCCCCTTGCGTCTTTTTGTTATGGCGGTGAAAGTTTGTGACAAAGTCATTAGCTTCGCGCAGTGTGATTGGTATGGGGGTCAGCTTCATCCTGTACACTCCCCATCGTCTGCCTGACAGAAGAACGCATCCTCATCGAAGATCCAGTCCTGCTGCCGCCCAACAAAGTCCACAAACTCTGCAAGGTCTCTGTCTTTGCGGAACGTAGAGCCAGTCATTTGCTCCATGCGTATCCACCAGCTCGCCTTGTCAGGGTGCTGGCGCGCCATAGATGCAAGCGTGGCCTCGCTTTTCAGGAAACAAAAGTCGCAGTTGCCTTTGGGCGTCGTCCCGGCGGCAGTGTCCAAGCGCAAATCAAAAGGCTGAGACTGCCAAAATTCAGAGATGTGTTGCTTGGTTACATACGCATCCACCAAAGGATACCAATATGTCCATCGGTCTTTGCTCTCGCTCTTGGCTCGATGAGCTTCGTCAGCGCGTATGCCCACACAAGCAGACCAGTTTTTCCAGCCCAGCTCCTTTGTAAGGTAGCGTTTCATCGGGCGTATCTTCAGCTCTGTTGTGCAGAACCTGGTCACCACGTTGAGCAGATATTTCTTTGCTCGTATGAGAACCT
>CALEYP010000099.1 GCA_937924895.1 uncultured Alphaproteobacteria bacterium | reverse complement strand
CTGATGTCTGGCGTTGGCAATCACAAAACCCTCATGGCTATGGGGATGAAACGGGTTCGTGAAAAACAATCCCTTACCTACGTGAAAAAAATTGACATTTTTTCACGGCCGTGAAAATCTTCCATTAGTTTTCACGATTGGGGTGTTGTTGTGCCAGATACTGTGACACAAATGAAAGAGGATGAGGCTGGCGCCTTTGCGCTTGGCGCTGATATCCGTGCTCTTCGCAAGGGGCGTGGCTTGACCTTGGAGGCACTCGCAGACCAGCTCGGCAAATCTGTGGGATTCCTCAGCCAGGTTGAGCGCGGCCTATCAACCCCGTCACTAGATGATTTACGTGCCATTGCGCATCTTTTTGATATTCCATTGTCGTTTTTCTTAGCGCCACAAGCTGCCATGCCAGAAGAAGCAGGATTGATCCTGCGTCAAGAGAATCGGCGCCAGATAGGTGACGAGCATAATTTATCCGAAGAATTATTGAGCCCTGATTTATCTGGGTCTTTTGAAATGTTGCGATCTGTGTTTGCGCCGCACGCCAAATCACATGAGATCCTATCACGACCCACAGAGGAATCTGGCTTCATCGTCAGTGGTCAATTTGATTTATGGATTGATGGTACATGGCATCACCTCAAAGCTGGTGATTCCTTCCGCTTTAAAGAGGCCCAAATGCAATGGGCCAATCCGGGCGAAGATGATTGTGTGATCATCTGGGTGATCGCCCCGCCCGTTTATTAAGACGAATTGAAATATAGTTTTTAAGAGATTGAGGGAGAATACTATGAGTGAACAAGTAGAGAATCAAGGCCTGCCGTCACAGGCGCGCGTTGTAATCATCGGTGGTGGTGCGGTTGGTGTATCATCACTTTATCATCTGGCGTTGGCAGGGTGGACAGATTGCGTTCTGCTTGAAAAGAACGAATTAACATCTGGTTCAACGTGGCATGCGGCTGGTAACTGTCCGAACTTCTCGGCTAACTGGGCCGTCATGAATATGCAGAATTATTCAACGACCTTGTATCGCGAGCTTGCTGAGCGCGTGAATTATCCAATGAATTATCACGTAACAGGGTCTGTGCGTTTGGCGCACTCTGATGCGCGTATGATGGAATTTGAGCATGTACTCGAAATGGGTCGTCACCGCGGCATTGATATGGAAATGCTCGATCTTGATGGGTTGCGTGAGAAATATCCGTTCGTTGAAACACATGATTTGGCTGGCGCACTTTATGACCCAACAGATGGTGATATCGACCCTGCCCAATTGACACAAGCCCTTGCCAAAGGTGCTCGTGATCTTGGGGCAAAAATCGTTCGTTTCTGCCCTGTCTCAGCGGTACGCCGTGAAGGGACAGAATGGGTTATCACAACTGAAAAAGGCGAAATTCGCTGTGATTATGTTGTGAATGCTGCTGGATACCGCGCTGGTGAAGTGGGCGCGATGTTTGGCCGTCAGATGCCAATCGTATCGATGTCACATCAATATCTTTTGACAGAAAACACAACAGAACTTGAAGAATATAGCGCTAAGACAGGCAATAAATTACCTATCTTGCGTGATGTGGATTCAAGCTATTATCTGCGTCAGGAAAAATTTGGGTTTAACCTCGGCCCTTATGAAGAAAATTGCCGCGCCCACTGGGTCGATGGTGATGATCCGATGCCAGAAGATTTCTCATTCCAGCTTTGGCAAGAAGATCTTGAGCGGATTGAATGGCATATTGAAGATGCGATGGCCCGTGTGCCATTGCTTGGTCGTGCCGGTATGAGCAATGTGATTAACGGCCCTATTCCTTATGCCCCAGATGGTCATCCCTTGATCGGTCCGATGCCAGGTGTACCAGGTGCATTTGAAGCTTGTGTCTTTACCTTTGGTATCGCGCAAGGTGGCGGCGCTGGTAAAGTGCTCGCTGAATGGATTACCGAAGGCGCCACAGAATGGGATATGTGGTCATGTGACCCCCGTCGTTTCACAGGGTTCGCCGATGACAGCTATGCGGTTGCCAAAGGTATGGAAGTCTATGGTCATGAATATGCCATGCATTTCCCGCAGCATGAATGGCCAGCAGGTCGTGATAAGCAATTGTCACCTGTTCATGATAAAATCAAAGAGCTTGGTGGCCAAATGGGCGCCTATAATGGCTGGGAACGTGCGAATTGGTTTGCAGCTGAGGGTGATGACACATCAGAAGCGGCCACTGAAACATGGTCACGTAGCGGCCCATGGGAGCCACGCATCCGTGCCGAAGTGGAAGCAGTTCGTGATGGCGTTGGTGTCTTGGATTTGGCTGGTTTCTCACGCTTTAACCTAAGCGGTGAAGGCGCAGCAGATTGGCTATCAACCCAAATCACAGGCAAGATTCCAGCGATTGGTCGTATGGGTCTTGGCTATTATTGTGATGATGCGGGACGGATTGTGACTGAAACATCAATCATGCGTCATGCAGAAGATCACTTCACTTTGATCACCGCAGCCGTCGCGCAATGGCATGATTTTGATTGGCTATCAAAGAGCTTGCCAGATGGCTTGACCTTGACAGACCATACCCAAGATTATGCTACTTTGATCATCTCTGGGCCAAAGTCACGTGACTTGCTATCAGGTCTCACAGACGGCGATTTATCAGCCCCATGGTTGTCTCATTTCCCTGCCACTGTGGCAGGCCAGCCCGCTGCTTTGGCCCGTGTGTCCTTCGCAGGTGAGCTCGGCTGGGAAGTGCATTGTGAAATGGGCTATTTGCCAGCTATCTATGATGCTGTCTTGGCCGCTGGTGCGACACCATTTGGCATGTATGCCTTGAACTCAATGCGTGTTGAAAAAGGCTATCGTGCATGGAAGCAAGATCTGTCAACTGACTACACGGCTGTACAAGCAGGCCTCAGTCGCTTCATCGACTTTAACAAAGGTGACTTTGTTGGACGTGACGCGCTGTTGGCAGAAAAAGAAGCTGGTCCAAGCAAAGTCTTTACGATGCTAACTTTGGCAGACCATCCTTATGACGCGCCTTATATGTCACCTGTCAGACTAGGTGATGAGATTGTTGGCGAAATCACAAGCTGCGCCATGGGATATCGGTCAGGTCAACTTGTGGCGCTTGCCATGGTGTCTCCTGAAGCGGCTGCTGCCGGCACAGAGCTCACGGTTGGTATTTTTGGTGAGCGTGTTGCTGCAACATCTCATGGCCAATCTGCCTTGTGGGATGCTAAGAATGAAAGGATCCGCGCATGAGCCAGTCACTACCAAACAAAGCACGCGTCGTCATTATTGGCGGCGGCGTGTCAGGTTGTTCCGTCGCCTATCATTTGACCAAATTAGGGTGGCAAGATGTGGTCTTGCTTGAACGCAAGCAGCTCACTTGTGGGACAACATGGCATGCGGCTGGTCTTATCGGCCAATTGCGTTCTTCGCAAAATGCGACACGTCTCGCCAAATATTCAGCTGATCTCTATATGAATCTCGAAGCTGAAACAGGTGTCGCCACAGGGATGAGAGCCACAGGCTCTTTGACAGTCGCGCTGACTGATGAGCGGATGGAAGAGATTACGCGTCAGGCAGAGATGGCAGCGGTTTTCAATGTGGAAGCTAACCCAATTTCAGCCGAAGAAGCGCAAGCTTTTTATCCTTACCTCAATATTGCGGATGTGAAAGGTGCAGTTTATCTGCCAGCTGATGGTCAATCAGACCCTGCCAATGTCGCGATGGCTTTGGCCAAGGGTGCGAGAATGCGCGGTGCGCAAATCGCCGAAGGGATCAAGGTTGATGAGGTTTTGATCGAAGATGATAAGGTGGTAGGTGTCGCCTGGTCATCAGACACCGAATCTGGTGTGATTGATTGTGATATGATCGTCAATTGTGGTGGTATGTGGGCCCGTGATTTGGCTGCCAAATCAGGGGTAAGCTTGCCACTTCAAGCCTGTGAGCATTTCTATATTGTCACTGAACAAATTCCAGATATGCAACGTTTGCCAGTGCTTCGTGTGCCTGATGAATGTGCCTATTATAAAGAAGATGCTGGCAAGATTTTGCTAGGGGCGTTTGAGCCAAAATCCAAGCCATGGGCGCTTGAAGGGATTCCAGAAGATTTCTGTTTTGACCAATTGCCAGAGGATTTTGACCATTTTGAACCTATCTTGGCCGCAGCCGTTGAACGCATGCCTGTGTTGGAAACAGCTGGGATTCATACTTTCTTTAACGGTCCAGAAAGCTTTACACCAGATGATAAACATTATCTTGGTCAGGCGCCTGGTGTAGAGGGATATTGGGTCGCTGCTGGTTATAATTCCATTGGTATTGTGTCATCTGGCGGTGCTGGTATGGCCTTGGCCGAATGGATGGATAAGGGTCAGCCTCCCTATGACTTATGGGAATATGATATTCGCCGCGTTCAGCCTTTCCAGCGTAATAAGAAATATCTTGAAGAGCGTGTATCTGAGACATTGGGGCTGCTTTATGCTGATCACTTCCCTTATCGTCAGATGGCAACCTCGCGCGGGGTACGCCGGACACCGCTTTACCATCCGATGCTAGAACAAGGCGCGGTGATGAGTGAAGTGGCTGGTTGGGAACGTCCTGGTTGGTTTGCCAATGAAGGACAAGAGCGAGAATATCGTTATAGCTGGAAACCACAGAACTGGTTCGAAAATGCCAAGGCAGAACATATGGCTATTCGCGAAGATGTGGGTGTGTTCGACCTCTCTTCTTTTGGTAAGATCCGTGTGATGGGCCGAGATGCGCTATCTTTCTTGAACCGTGTTTGTGCGGCCCAGATGGATGTGTCAGCTGGCCGTCTTGTCTATAGCCAGATGCTAAATGAACATGGTGGCATTGAGTCTGATTTGACAGTGGCTCGTTTGGGTGAGACAGATTTCATGATGACATTGCCTGCGGCTACGGTACAGCGTGACCTTGATTGGTTGCGTCGTCATGTAGCAGAGGGTGAGCATGTCTCATTGATTGATGTAACATCTGCCGAAGCTGTGATTGCCGTGATGGGGCCGAAATCACGCACGCTTCTGTCTGCTTGTAGCCCACATGATTTCTCAAATGAATCATTCGCTTTTGGCGGTGTGCAAGAGATTGAGATTGGTATGGGTCTCGCGCGGGCGCATCGTGTGTCTTATGTTGGTGAATTAGGCTGGGAGATTTACTGCTCATCTGACCAGGCTGGCCATATTTATGAAGCCATCTGTGAAGCGGGACAAGATGTGTCGCTCAAACCATGTGGTATGCATGTATTGGATTCCTGTCGTTTGGAAAAAGCATTCCGCCATTTTGGGCATGATATCTCTGATGAAGATCATATTGTCGATGCCGGTCTCAGCTTTGCTGTTGCCAAAGATAAGACAGATTTCATTGGCTATGATGCGGTGATGCGGCGCAAAGAGACAGGCCCGAAGAAGCGTCTTGTGCAGTTCTTGGCAAAAGACGCATCTGCGATGTTCTATCACAATGAGCCGGTCTTCAGAGATGGGGCGCTTGCGGGCTATCTGACATCTGGCAATTATGGTCATTATCTTGGTGCCTCTATGGGCATGGGCTATATTGCGAGTGAAGGACAAAGCGCCGCCGATGTGTTGTCATCACGCTATCAGGTGCAAGCCAATGGCCAGATGATTGATGTCGAAGCAAGCCTGAAGCCATTTTATGACCCAACGCATGAAAAGATGCGGGCCTAAAAGGGGCGTCAGTGCAACATCTTCTCAATAATATCAAAGAGCCGATTGTGTGTTCTGCTTGTCTTGATGAATTTGCAAAAGGACAGACAGATGCTAAGACAATCGGCTCTTATTTGCGGATGGATATTGGCTTTACACAGCGCGGGATTCAAGTCTGGTGCCAGCGCCATGATGCGAATATTGTTGAAATTGATTTTACAGGCTTCCAGCCTGAAGCTGATTTCCGCGCTCTAATTCCCAAAGAAAATAAAGAATAGCGCTTGCCTTTTTGAGGCATCCTCCACAAAATCGCGACATGAGAGATACAATAGATCACCTGTCCGCTTGGTTTGAAACCCATTCTGATATCACCCAAATCCTCGTTGGTCTGTTTGACTATAACGGTGTGTTGCGTGGGAAAAGAGTGCCAGCGTCAAAATATAAAAGCCTGCTCACCTCAGGTTTGAAAATGCCGCGCTCTATCCAGATTTTGGATATATGCGGCCATGATATTGAAGATAGCCCCTTGGTCTTTGCTTCAGGGGATGCTGATGCCACGGCGCATGTCACAGGGCGCCTGCCAATCCGCTTGCCATATCTATCAGAGCCGACAGCCTTATTGCTGGTTGCCTTTGATGATGAAGAGATAAGCCCACTCCCTTATGTGAAGGCGACAGATGATGAGGCCATCCGCCTGTTATGTGGGGTAGAGATGGAATTTATGTTGCTTCATCCTGATGCCGCAGCGCCGGCCCCAAGCCTGCAAACGGGGCAATCACCGCAGGCTGGCAACATCTTGTCCGCACTGCATCTCGATGATTATGATGGGTTGCTGGCTGATATTCGCAGCTTTTGCGATGGGCAAAATATCGCCATTGATACCATCACATCAGAAGCGGGGATGGGCCAATTTGAAGTCACGTTCCAGCCAAAACAGGATTTGGCAGTGCTGGCTGAGGATATTTTGGTCTTTAAAAGCTATGTAAAAGGTCTCGCAAAATCGCATGGCATTAAAGCAAGCTTTATGGCCAAGCCGCTTGAGGGGCAGGCCGGCAATGGGATGCATGTTCATGCCAGCATCATCGACGCGCAAACAGGGGCCAATCTCTTTGATGAAGAGACAGGTGGCACGGCCGCAGAACAGCGCCTATTCCATAGTGTGGGTGGGCTATTGGCGCATATGCAAGAGGCAAGCTTGATTTTCGCGCCACTACCAAATAGCTATCGCAGGCTTGTGCCGTCTGCGCATGCGCCGGTGCAAATTTGTTGGGGCTATGATAATCGAACAGCGGCTATTCGTATCCCAGATAGCAGCCCAGCCGCCAGACGCCTCGAGGTGCGCAGCGCCGGAGCAGATGCCAATCCCTATTTCCTGCTAGCCCTGCTGCGCTATGCTATTCTATCAGGTCTTGCGCAAGAGATCACACCGCCAGCGGCAATCTCAGGCAATGCCTATGAACAAAGCCATCCCAAATTAGCACAAGAAATGGGTCAGGCGCTTGCCCTATGGGACGCCTCATCAGCCTTGGACGCCTTATTTGGCACCGCGCTGAAGACCATGTTCGCAGACACGAAACGTCAAGAATTTCAGATTTTCACAAATCATATTCCGCCTATGGAATTTGAAATCTTATCGGAGCAATTATAAATGGCAACGCATGATAAAAATCTGCCAGATCTTCTAGGTGATCAGGCATGGCAGAACCAAAAGCCAGAGGCCCATTTTTTTGAGCCGACCTATTCCGGGGCTTTGTCATTCTTGCGTCGTCCCTATAGCCGTGATTTCACAGATGTTGATGTCGCTGTCACAGGGGTACCATTTGATGGGGCAGTGACTTATCGGCCAGGGTGCCGTTTGGGGCCACGGGCCATTCGTGCCGCATCGGTCCAACTGGCAGAATTACCTGCTTTCCCCTTTGGCTTTGTGCTGTCTGAACATCTCTCTGTTGTAGATGCTGGTGATGTGGTGTTGAACCCGCATGACCCTGGCACAATCTTTGAGGCTATTTATCAGCATGCCAAGTCTATCATTGCGACTGATACAAAGATGCTCAGCTTTGGCGGTGACCATTTCGTGGCTTATCCGCTTATCAAGGCACATGCGGAAGCCTATGGCCCTGTGGCGTTACTGCAATTTGATGCCCATTCTGATACATGGGATTCATTAGGTCCTCTTGACCATGGCACAATGTTTTATGAGGCAGTTAAAGACGGCCTGATCGATGTGGAACGCTCAGTCCAACTTGGGCTTCGTACGCATAATGATCGTGATGTGGGTATGAGAGTCATCACCGCGCCAGAGATCCATCAAAGTAATCCCCAAGCTATCCTGCAAGAGGTATTAGCGCATATTGGTGATAGGCCTTGCTATGTTAGCTTTGATATTGATGTGCTTGATCCGGCCTTTGCCCCAGGTACAGGGACACCTGTGTCAGGGGGGCTTGCAAGCTGGCAAGCCTTGGAAATTATCCGCGGTCTCATGCCCCTCAACATAATCGGTATGGATTTGGTAGAGGTCTCTCCCCCCTTCGATCATGCCGAAATGACTGCCATTTCTGCGGCAACTGTGGCCCATGATTTGTTGTGTGTATTGGCAGAGCAAAAGCGCCGGCGCTAAAGGCGTAACTTATCCCGCAATTTATAATAGGCCATACCAAGGGCTAAAATGGGTGTGCGTAGCGGTCCGCCGGGGAAGGGCAGATGCCTGATTTTCGTCAGGGTTTGAAACGCATCTGATGTCTCAGTGATATGGTCAGCAAGGATTTTGCCTGCCATGCCAGACAGCGCCACGCCATGGCCTGAAAAGCCTTGCACGAAATAACAGCCTCGTCCCAACGTCCCAAATTCTGGCACGCGCGAGGTGGTGATCCCAATACGCCCTGACCAGATATGAGCGGTTTCAACCGTTTCCAATTCAGGAAAGACGGATAGCATGCGCCGCCGCAAATCATGACCAATCACAGCCGGATCATCAGGGATGAGATAGCTGGCTCTGCCGCCAAAAATCATCCGGCCTTGCGCATCAATGCGATAATAATTCAAGGCGGTATTGCCATCTGCGGCGGCCACCCTTGTCGGCATCAGTGATTTGATCAAATTATCTGACAGAGGCTGGGTTGCCAAAATAGAGGATGTTACATTAGCAAGCGTGCGTTGCATCTTTTTTGGGGCTTTTTTCTGAATATAGCCATTACCGCAAATTAAAAGATGGCGCCCAAAGAACTTGTCACCTGTTTGGCAATGCAATTCATGAGGTGCCTCATTTTGGGAAATAACAATATCTTCAACAAGCTGATTCTGGAAAATATCAGCCCCTTCAGATGCTGCTGCCTTGGCAAGTCCTTGTAAATATTTCAGCGGATTGATGTGGCCCGCCCCATCCTCATATAAGCCGGCAACATAGGCATCTGTGCCAAGATGAGTGTGAAGCGCATTTTTATCACCCAGATAGGTCAGCCCAGAGATGCCACGGGCTTCATAGGCGCGCTGCATATCTTCTAAATCTCTGACATGGCCGTCATGATAGGCACAATGCACATAACCAAGCTGCAAATCGCACGCAATGTCATAGCGCGCGATACGGTCTTTGGCCAAGGATACCGTGTCCATCCCGATCGCAAAGGCGGCATCTGCTTCCTCGGGTGTCAGATGTTTTGCTAATTTCGAAAAATCGGTTGGCCAATCGGGTAGGAGATGTCCCCCATTACGGCCAGAGCCCCCATTCCCAATCTCAAACCCCTCTATTACCGCCACGGTCAGCCCAGCCTTAGCCGCTTCGAGGGCAGCGGAAATACCGGAAAAACCGCCGCCAAGGATTAAGACATCATAGAGATAGCCAGGGCCTTGTTTAGGGGTAAATCGCAGAGAGGGGGCTTCTTGTTGATAGAGTGAAAAGGGGGTTTTCTGCATGCTGATGATTCATAACGCTAGTGATTGATTCACATCTCATAGAGACGTATCTTATGATCAAAACCTATTTCTGGGAATAGGGCAAGCTTTGTCCGGCCAGATATATTTATGCCTACGCACCGTGCTTTTGGAGTTTTTATGGAATCAGGATTATCGACCTCAGCTTGGCAGAAATTTGAAGCTGACCATCATCTTCCCCCTTTTTCAGATTATAAGTCGCTTGCGGCAGAAGGCACTCGTATCATTACGCAGGCTAAGGGCCACTATATTTATGATTCAGAGGGTACAGAAATCCTTGATGGGATGGCTGGTTTGTGGTGCGTGAATGTCGGTTATGGCCGCGAAGAGCTAGTTGAGGCTGCCGCCTCCCAGATGCGCGAATTGCCCTATTATAATGCCTTTTTTAAGACAAGCCATCCAGCGGCCTCTGAGCTATCTGCAAAATTGGCTTCGCTGGCGCCAGAGGGGTTGAACCATGTGTTCTACGCCAATTCGGGGTCAGAGGCGAATGATACAATTATCCGTATGGTGCGCCATTATTGGGCGTTAGAGGGTAAGCCTGAAAAGCGTGTGATTATTGGCCGCGATTATGGCTATCATGGCTCTACTATTTTAGCCGCCTCAATGGGGGGAATGGTTGATATGCATCGCCAAGCCGCACATGAGCCTGATTTCGCGCATATCAAGCCGCCCTATGGGTTTTTATATCAGGGCAATCAGTCAGACGACATGTTTGCTGCCACAGCGGCATCATGGCTGGAAGATAAAATTGCTGAGATTGGCGCACAGAATATTGCCGCCTTCGTCGCAGAACCGATTCAGGGAGCTGGTGGTGTCATCATCCCACCAGAGGGCTATCTTCAGCTTGTTCAAGCGATTTGTCGCAAGCATGATATTTTGTTTATCGCAGATGAAGTGATCACAGGATTTGGCCGTACAGGCCAGTGGTTTGCCAGCCAAACCTTTGATTTGCAACCTGATATGATGACTTTGGCCAAGGGCCTCACATCTGGCTATATCCCCATGTCTGCGGTGATGGTGGGTGATCGTGTTGCCAAAGGCCTGATTGAGAAGGGCGGTGAATTTTATCATGGCTTCACCTATTCAGGTCATCCCGTAGCGGCCGCTGTGGCCTTGGCAAATTTGAAGATCATTGAAGATGAAGGATTGATTGAACGTGTGCGGACACAGACTGGCCCGTATCTGGCACAGGCTTATGAAACAGCCTTTGCAGATCATCCTATGGTCGGACAGGTCCGCAGTTTTGGTTTGCTAGCGGCCGTGGAATTGGTCAAAGATAAGACAGGGCCTGTGATGTTTGAAAATACAGGTGCCACAGCAATGAAAGTGCGTGACCACGCCATTGCTGAGGGGTTGATGGTGCGGGCAGTGCGTGATGGTATGATTTTATCGCCGCCGCTGACCTTCACGCCATCAGATATTGATGAGGTGGTCACAAAACTCAGCCGCGCAATTGATAAAACGGCAGCTGAATTAGGGATAGGCTAAACATATGTCAGAGCAGCTCATTGCGTGGCTCAAAGAAAAACAAGTCACTGAAGTCGAATGTCTTATTAGCGATATGGCGGGGATTCCGCGCGGTAAAATCTTGCCCGTTGGGAAATATATCTCTGGCCTAGAATCAGGCGGGCAGCGCTTGCCGGAATATGTCTTTGGTCAAACTGTGATGGGTGACTATGAAGATTCAGAAGTCTTGCATGCGCGCGTTGGTGATGTTGTGCTGCGTCCCGATGAAGAGGCCGCCTATCTGGTGCCATGGTATAAGGAGCCAACGGCACAAATCATCCATGATGCCTATTATCCAGATGGGCGCCGCGTTGATGTCGCAACACGCTCTGTTTTAAAACATGTGGTTGAATTATTTGCGGCCAAAGGGCTCCAGCCCGTGATCGCGCCGGAATTGGAATTCTTCCTTGTTGCGCAGAATCCTGACCCTGATTATCCCCTTCAAACTCCGGCTGGCCGGTCTGGGCGGGCCGAAAAAGCCAAGCAAGCCTATGGGATTGATGCGGTCAATGATTTCGACCCGTTTTTTGAAGAAGTGTATGACCATTGTGATGCGATGGGACTTGATATTGATACGCTGACCCACGAAGGCGGGGCGGCGCAAATGGAAATCAACTTCAATCATGGGGAAGCGCTTAAATTGGCTGACCAAGCCTTTTTGTTTAAGCGTACTGTGCGCCAAACAGCTCTAAATCACGACATCCATGCCACTTTTATGGCCAAGCCAATGCAATATCAGCCAGGCTCATCTATGCATTTGCATTGCTCTGTGCTGGATATGGAAACAGGCAAAAATATCTTTGCTGGGCCAGATGGAGAGGAGCTGCCGTCCTTTTATCATGCCATTGGCGGGCTACAGCATTATTTGCCAGGTGGGATGGCATTGATGGCACCATTTGTGAATAGCTATCGCCGACTATCTCTGACCTATGATGCGCCGCGCAATGTCGCATGGGGATATGATAACCGGACGGTTGGGTTGCGTGTGCCTATGGGCACCTCCAAGAGCAAGCGTGTGGAAAATCGGATCCCTGGTGCGGATGCCAACCCCTATTTAGCGATCGCTGTGACGCTAGCGGCTATTTATCTTGGGTTAGAAGAGACAAAAGACGCGACAAAGCCAGTGTCAAAAGAGCAAGATAAGCTCTTTACGTTGCCACGAAATCTTGATGCGGCGTTGGATAAGCTTGAAAAGGCAGGACCCTTACAAGAGGTATTAGGGTCACGTTTTGTATCGCTATTTGGTGAGGTCAAACGCGCCGAAGCCGAAGCCTTCCTAGATGTGATTAGCCCGTGGGAACGCGAATATTTATTGCTAAATGTGTAACAGCTTGCTGGTCTGTAACAGGTCTAGCGCACCAAGAGGAGCAATGAAATAATGTCTGATAAAGTATGCGCCATTATTGGTGGGGGGCGCGGCATGGGTGCCGCCATTGCCCGAGAGATGGGACGGCGTGACTATCGTCTGGCTTTGATGTCACCATCTGAGAGCTGTGAGATATTGGCGGCTGAGTTAGGCGGCATGGCAGTGCGTGGCAGAGCAGAAGTGGCGTCTGATACATCTGACTTTATCGAACGCTGCATGGCAGAATATGGACGGATTGATAGCTTATTGATCCATGTCGGAGGCCCGCCAAAAGGAGATTTGCTAGAGATCTCAGAAGAGGAATGGGTAAAAGCAAATGAGATGGTATTATTGCCAGTCATTCGCCTATCAAAATTGGTAACCCCCATCATGCAAGCGCAAGGGGGAGGTGCAATTCTAAATATTACCACCTTCTCTGCCTTTGAGCCTAGCCTGACTTTCCCGACGTCAAGTGTCTATCGTGTCGGCGTTTCTTCTTTTGCAAAGCTCTATTCAGATCGTTACGGCGCTGATAATATCCGCATGAATTGCTTGCTGCCAGGCTTTACAGATAGCCTTGATTTGCCACAAAAATTTGCAGATATGTCAGTTTTCAAACGCCTTGCAAAAGCAGAAGAGCAAGCCAAGGCCGCTGCCTTCCTACTAACCGATGATAGTAGCTATATTACTGGTCAGAGCATGCGTGTGGATGGTGGTGTGACCCGTCATATGTAAGGGGGTGAATGGCCCCTATTTGCGATGATAGAGCGCGTCAATCCGCTTGCCATAGATATCCCAAATGGCTTTGCGTCTCATTTCTCCATCAGGGGTAAGGCAGTGGTTGCGTGTAGAGAAAGGCTCATCTGTCACGGCAAAGCGGCGTATCCGCTCACTTGATGATAATTTGGCATTCGCCGTCTGGACCGCATCTGCGAGTTTTTTCTCAATCCACGCTTCGGGGTTCTCTTTGCGTTTGGCATGGGCCCGCAAGGCTGCCGCGGGCGTTAACAGTGCTGTGATATAGGGGCGTGATTCACCGCTGATCATCGCTTGGTCTATTTCTTGTAGCCCTGTAAGTACAAGCTCCACGCGTAAGGGCGAGATATTCTCTCCCCCAGAATTGACAATCATATCACGTTTTACACCAAGGATGGTGATGTAGCCCTCATCATCAATCTCGGCCAGATCACCCGTATGGAGCCAGCCCCTTTTGATCGTGTTTCGTGTGGCAGCGGGGTCATCCCAATAGCCCGCCATAATCATATCACCTTTAAGGCATAGCTCACCCTGGCCAGAGATTTTTGTCTCAATACCACGAAGCGCGGTCCCCACCGTGGCTAGCTTTGCTTTGCCCGGTGGATTGACAGATACCACAGGTGAGGCTTCAGTCAGCCCATAGCCTTGTAATAAGGTAATATTCAACGCTTGGAAAAACGCGTCCACATCATAATGCAACGCCGCGCCGCCAGAGATCAGCGCTTTTAGCCGCCCGCCTAAGCGCCTTTGCACGGGGTTACGAATCATAAGGGTCAATAATAGGCGTTCAGGCAAGCTAATCAACCGCATCATTAAATGTTGTGACTGCGGTGCGCCTTGTTTGATTGTCCGTTTAAAAAGCCATTTGGCAAGGGGGCCTTGTTGGCGGAACACAGCTTCAAGCCGATCTTTGATGACCTCATAAAGACGTGGCACACCCAACATCAGGGTTGGCTTGACCTCATACAAAGCTGTGGAGAGATATTCAGGTCGCGGCACGAAATAAATCTGAGAGCCAATATGGATTTGATAATAGAGCCCTACAGTATGCTCATAGGCATGCGAAAGTGGTAGAATAGATAAGGCCACCTCATTTGCGAGGTGTAAGCTTGCAAAACGATCATCAATGCCACGCAAATTCGCAATCATTGAACGGTGGGTTAGCATGGCCCCCTTTGGCGCCTCACTGGCCCCCGAATTATAAATAATACAAGCGACATCTTGCGGGGTGATTGCCGCGGCCTCTTCTGCAGTGACTGGGGTGGCACGCGTGCCTTCCTCCAATAATTGTGTCCAAGATATGACCGCTAAATTAGCAAATGATCGGAAAATTTGCCCCGGTGACATCACCACGAGCAAGAGGCAAGCAGGTGCGGCCTGCGCCGCTGGCTCCACTTGATGGGCGAGGCTTGCATCAGAGACAATCGCAGCGCGGGCGCCTGATTGTTCTAACAAATAGCCATAATCGGTAGAGGTTTGATTAGTAAAAAGAGGGACTGAAATGGCGCCAATTAACATGATGGCAAGGTCAGCAACAACCCATTCATGCCGGTTCTCAGAGATGATGGCGACTCGCATGCCACGACCAATCCCGCGCTGTCGCAACGCTGCGGCACAGCTGAAGACGCGCTCCGCGATATCTTGCCAGCTTAAGCACTGCCATTTATCGTCATGACGTTCCCATAAGAATGGCGCTTGCTGTTTATCAGCCGCGCGCGCCAGAAATAAACTGACGATATTATCTTCTACAGGTGTTGGCAAATCATGTGGGCTCATCAAAAACCAGTTCATTAACGATCATGTACGAACCTTCACTATGACCTCTGTTTTCCAAAGGCGCAATATACCAGCTGTCTTGCAGGATGAAAAAAGCAGGAAAGGGGTGCTTGTCGCCCCATTATGGCCTATATGTTTGCTCAAGATAGTTTGTACCACCCCATGATATTGGGTCTGCAAAGAGGTTTGTTATGAATGAGATGCTCCCCCGCTGGTCATTAGATGATTTGTATCACTCGTTAGATGATAACGCGATTACGCGTGATCTCGCCTTTGCCAAGGAAGAAGCAGCCCAGCTTGCCGCTAGCTTTGAAGGGCAGATCGCTGTCAAAGAGGGCGCGGAATTAGCGGAGATGATTACCCGCTATGAGGCGATCATGGATAAGATGGGGCGGTTAATTTCATTTGCTGATTTGACCTTTGCAGGCGATATGACATCGGCTGCTGCTGGCCAGCATAGCCAGACAATCAGAGAAGAATTAGCGGCTATTTCATCACAGCTTCTGTTTATTGAACTTGAGCTAGCCGCCATGCCTGATGAGGCGTATCAGGCCAAATGTGAGGCCCCTGAATTTGCACATTACCAACCATGGCTGCGTCTTGTGCGCGCCAGCGCGCCCTATCAGCTAGAACAACGTCTTGAACAGATGCTGGTTGAGCGTGGCCCCGTAGGCCGCAGCTCATGGGTTCGTTTGTTTGATGAAACCATGGCAGGCTTGACCTTCCCATTTGAAGGGCAACAGGTCTCAGAAGCTGAAATTCTCAATATGCTGTCTCATCCAGATGCGAAAAAGAGGCAGGAGGCTGGGGCATCCTTATCTGCGGTGCTGCAGGAAAATCAAAAATTATTCACACTCATTATCAATGTGATTGCCAAGGATCGCGATATTGATGATCAATGGCGAGGTTTCCAAACGCCTGTGTCATCTCGGAACTTAGCCAATGATGTAGATGATCATGTGGTCTCTGCCTTGGCAGAGGCTGTGACAAGCCGCATGTCTGATATCAGCCATCGCTATTACCGGCTAAAAGCAAAATGGTTTGGCAAAGATGCGCTGAATTGGTGGGATAGAAATGCGCCGCTCTTAGGCGATGATGATCGTCGTTATAGCTGGGAAGAGGCAAAGACCATTGTGATTGAGAGCTTTGCCGCGTTTGATAAGGATATGGCAGATATCGCCCGCACCTTCTTTGATAAGGGCTGGGTTGATGCGGCTATCAGCCCTGGCAAGGCCTCTGGTGCATTTTCGCATCCGACGGTCCCCTCAGCGCATCCCTATATTTTGATGAATTTTGCAGGCAAAGCGCGCGATGTCATGACGCTGGCTCATGAAATGGGACATGGTATTCACCAGGTGCTAGCCGCCAAGCAGGGCGCATTGATGGCAGACACGCCGCTTACCTTAGCTGAAACAGCGTCGGTCTTTGCTGAGATGTTGACATTCCAGCGGCTTCTGGCTGACGCGCCGAATGACGCAGCCAGACGCTTTATGCTTGCCGGCAAAATCGAAGATATGTTGAATACTGTGGTTCGCCAAATCGCCTTTCATAATTTCGAAGTGGCCTTCCATTCCGCGCGCGCTGAGAAAGAATTGAACGCAGAGGAAATTGGCGATATCTGGCTTGAGACGCAGCATCAAGCCTTAGGAGATGCGATCACAACTGATGATGCGTATCGCCATTTATGGTCCTATATTCCGCATTTCATTCATACCCCCTTCTATGTTTATGCCTATGCCTTTGGGGATTGCCTTGTGAATGCGCTGTGGCAGATTTACCAAGATACTGATGATCAGGCTGAATTTATCTCTCACTATAAAACCTTGCTCTCGGCTGGTGGGACAAAGCGATATGATGATGCATTGGCGCCGTTGGGATTGGATGCTGGTGACCCACAATTCTGGCATCGTGGCCTTGATATGATTGCCGGTATGATTGATGAACTTGAAGGAATGTCATCATGAGTGAATTAGACGGATCAGCCCTTGGCGGGCGCATCAAACGATATGCGAAGGTTACATCGACGGTAGGTGGCTTAGCCGCTCGTGTGGCTGGTGAGCGGTATCTCGGCATGAAGATTGATAAGGATGCGCATGCCGCACAATTACGCGCGGCTCTCGGTGGGATGAAGGGGCCATTGATGAAGGTGGCTCAGATTCTATCGACCATCCCGGATGCGCTGCCTCCTGAATATGCAGCAGAATTAGCGGCCTTGCAAGCAGATGCCCCCTCAATGGGCTGGTTGTTTGTGAAGCGCCGGATGCGTGCGGAATTAGGCGCTGACTGGCAATCTCATTTCACAGAGTTTGAAAAAGAGGCAGTCTCTGCGGCTTCTTTGGGGCAAGTGCATAAAGCCACAACAACAGATGGCAAAGCGTGTGCGGTCAAGCTGCAATACCCAGATATGGCATCTGCTATTGATGCTGATCTTAAACAATTAAAGCTGGCCTTCTCTGTTTATGAGCGGTTTGATTCAGCTATCTCGACGAACGAGATTTATGATGAGCTCTCAACGCGGTTACGCGAAGAATTAGATTATCGCCGCGAAGCCCAGAATATGCGACTCTATCAAGATATGTTGAAAGATGAGCCATCAGCGCAATTACCAGATCCGATTGATGCGCTGTCAACAGAACGTCTTTTGACAATGAGTTGGATTGAAGGTCAGAAATTAATGGCTTTCTTAGAGACAAACCCCTCTCAAGAGATGCGTAACCAGATAGCGATGAACATGTTCCGTGTGTGGTATGTGCCGTTTTACTATTATGGGGTGATTCACGGGGACCCTCATCTTGGTAACTATTCCATCTGTGATGATGGGCGCATAAACCTCATGGATTTTGGCTCTATTCGCTTGTTCCGTCCTGACTTTGTTGCAGGTGTGATTGATCTCTATAAGGCGCTTCGTGATGATGATGAAGAACTTGCTGTTCACGCGTATGAGAAATGGGGCTTCTTTGGTCTTGATAAGGAGGCCATTTCTGTCTTGAATGTTTGGGCTGGCTTTATCTATGCGCCATTGCTCGAAGATAAGGTGCGTCCTATCCAAGCTATGCGCAATGGTACGCAAGGTCGTGAGTTAGCTGGTAAGGTTCATAGCGAGTTGAAACGAATTGGCGGCATTAAACCACCAGCAGAATTTGTCCTTATGGACCGGGCGGCTGTTGGTTTGGGGTCCGTCTTCATGCATCTAAATGCTGAGGTCAATTGGCACCAGCTTTTCCATGACCTCATTGATGATTTTGACACAGAGGCTTTGGCCAAACGCCAAGAAGCGGCGGCACGCAAAGCAGGCCTGCCTGATAGCTTGCTGGTCCGCTAAGCCATCAAGAGAGGGATTAAAAAAGGGCGCTGTGACAGCGCCCTTTTTCTTTATGATAATTTTGTCAGAAGCTGGTCCAGTGAGGCCTTTGCATCACCATATAGCATTCTTGAATTATCTTTATAGAAGAGCGGGTTTTCAATTCCTGAATAGCCCCGACCTTGCCCACGTTTAGAGATGATAACCTGGCCAGCATTCCACACTTCCAAGACAGGCATACCTGCAATTGGGCTGTTTGGGTCTTCCTTCGCTGCCGGGTTCACAATGTCATTGGCCCCTAGAATGATCACAATATCAGTATCGGCAAAATCCTCATTGATCTCATCCATTTCCAGAACAATATCATAAGGGACTTTGGCTTCTGCCAATAATACGTTCATATGGCCTGGGAGGCGGCCTGCCACTGGGTGAATAGCAAAGCGAACGAGTTTGCCCTTATCGCGCAGGCGACGCGTTAATTCAGAGACGGCAGATTGCGCTTGCGCGACGGCCATGCCATAGCCAGGTACGATGATGATAGATGATGCCATATCCAGATCTGTAGCAAGGCTATCAACATCTGTTGGTACCATTTCCCCTTCTACTTCCATTTGCGGGCCAGAGGCGCCGCCCCAACCACCAAGGATAACAGATAGGAAGTTACGATTCATCGCCTTACACATAATATAGGACAAGATAGCCCCTGATGAGCCCACAAGTGCGCCTGTGACAATCAAAAGATCATTGCCAAGCAAGAAGCCTGTTGCTGCTGCGGCCCAGCCGGAATAGCTGTTCAACATAGAGACCACAACAGGCATATCTGCCCCGCCAATGGCCATTACAAGATGTGCGCCAATCACAAAGGCAATCGCAGTCATCACAAGTAAAGTCCAGCTACCAGCATGGTTCAAATAGAGATAGCCGAGCACTAAACAAGCGAGCAGCATAATGATATTCAGCGCATGGCGGCCTGGTAAGACCAAGGCTTTGCCGTCAATCACGCCTGATAATTTCCCATAGGCAATGATAGAGCCAGTAAAGGTAATCGCCCCAATAAAGACGCCGAGATAAATCTCAACTTCATGGATGATGATTTCAACCTTATCTGTCAGCATTGGCGGGTCTAATTCTGAGCCAATCCCGATAAAGACGGCTGCCAAACCAACGAAGCTGTGAAGGGCAGCCACAAGTTGTGGCATACCTGTCATTTCCACACGTGAGGCTACAATCGCGCCGATAATGGCACCAATGACAAGCATTCCCACGAGCCAGCTTGAAAGCCCAACACCTGGGCCAAAGATGGTCCCCACAACGGCCAAAGCCATACCGATAATGCCAAACCATACGGCGCGCTTGGCCTTTTCTTGGTTTGATAAGCCCCCTAATGAAAGGATGAAGAGGACAGATGCGGCGATATAAATCGCTGTAACAATATTTTGACTTAACATGACTATGCCCTCCTAGCTTTTCTGGAACATCGCAAGCATGCGACGTGTGACCATAAAGCCACCTACAATATTAATGGTGGCAATCAAGACCGAGATACCAGCCAAGAGTGAAACAATGCTGTTGCTTGATTCAATCTGTAATAGCGAGCCTAGAATAATGATGCCAGAGATAGCATTGGTCACAGCCATGAGAGGGGTGTGAAGGGCATGGTTCACATTCCAAATCACTTGGAAACCAACAAAACACGCCAACGCAAAGACAATGAAATGCTGCATAAAGCTCGCAGGTGCATAAGCCCCGATGGCCATCATCAGCGCCCCACCAATGACAAGCATGGCTGTCTGTTGCTGACCAGCTTTCCGCATCGCAGCCATTTCAGCCGCTCTTTTTTCTTCGGCTGTTGGCTCAGGGGTCGGTTCTGCCGCTGGTTTGCCAATGGCTTGGATTTTTGGCGGTGGCGGCGGGAATGTGATCTCGCCCTGATGAACCGCTGTGACACCACGAATAACATCATCTTCCATATTGATGACCATCTCACCATCTTTTTCAGGTGTGAGATCATCCATCATATGGCGTAAATTCGTGGCATAAAGATTTGATGATTGGGTAGCCATGCGGCTAGGGAAGTCCGTATATCCTACAATCTTCACCCCATGTTCGGTTTCAATCACCTCATCTTTTACCGTCAGGTCACAATTGCCACCTTGTTCTGCAGCCAAGTCAACTACCACAGAGCCAGGTTTCATCAACCCGACCATTTCTGCGGGCCATAATTTCGGGGCAGGACGTCCTGGGATGAGAGCTGTGGTAATTACAATATCAATCTCAGGGGCTTGGTCGCGGAAAAGCGCCATTTCCTTTTCAATGAATTCAGGTGATGCTGGCTTGGCATAGCCGCCTTCGCCTGACCCATCTTCATCGAATTCCAGCATGAGGAACTCAGCGCCCATTGATTCAATTTGTTCTGCTACCTCAGGCCGCACATCAAAGGCGCGTACAATGGCGCCAAGTGATTGCGCGGTGCCAATCGCGGCCAAGCCGGCGACGCCTGCACCAATGACAAGCACTTTGGCCGGTGGAACCTTACCGGCGGCGGTAATCTGGCCTGTGAAGAAGCGGCCAAACTGGTTGCCTGCTTCAATTACGGCGCGATAACCTGCGATATTGGCCATCGAGGATAAGACATCCATCTTTTGGGCGCGGCTAATGCGAGGTACCATATCCATCGCCAATAGATTCGCGCCTGTCGCGGCCACTTTATCTAATAGCGGGGCATTCTGGGCAGGTGACGCCCAGCAAATCAGCGTTTTATCTTTGGTTAAGCGGGCCACTTCTTCATCAAGCGGGCTGCGAACTTTTAAGATGATGTCGGCTTTTTGAAACAGCTCATCTGCAGATGAAGCAATCGCTACGCCGGCTTGCTGATACGCGTCATCATCAAAGCGCGCAGCTTGGCCGGCACCTGTTTCAATGATGCACTCATATCCTAATTTTTGAAGAGCTTTGGCAGAATCAGGCGTTAATGCGACTCTGGCCTCCCCTCCCATTATTTCCTTTGGTGCTCCAATTAGCATACCACTCTCCCTCAATGAGAAACCCCAATAGACATTATACCTGTCTGCGGGACTTTCAGATTAGTTCAAATAATATTTGGGGGGGATACTAAAAAACCGCCTTGGCGGTGCAGGGCGGTTTCCAGCATGATTTTTATATCATAAGTGAAATGTAAAAGCTAGAAGCCTTCACGTTCCATGCGCTTACGCTGTAATTTGCGTACGCGACGTGTTGATTCGGCAACTTCTCTTGCGCGACGCTCAGACGGCTTTTCAAAAGCACGACGATTCTTCATTTCGCGGAAAAGGCCTTCACGCTGCATCTTCTTCTTTAAGACACGAAGCGCTTGATCAACATTGTTGTCTCGAACAGCTACGAACACGGGCTGTCACATCCTTCCTAGAGGTTTGAGTTCATTTAAGAGCCGTTATTATAACGAGGTTGGTTTTTCTTGTAAAGGTCTTGTTGGTGGACTTTTTCGGCTGTCATGCTACACTTTATGCTGTGCTGACAGACAATCTGAAACCATGCAAGGGCGAAAGCGATGTCATTTATCTCTTATCAAAATTTGTCAGAGGATGACCAACAAGCAGCGCGTGACCTGCTTGACCAGGTGGTACTGCATGTGCCGTTTGATGGCTGGACGCAAGCCTGTCTTGAAATGGCAGCGCGGGATTGTGATATGTCAGATGACCGCTTAGCAGCGCTTCTACCCAAAGGCATGACTGATGCGATTGCTTTGGCCTCACAAATCGCCGATGAGGACATGGTGACAGCCTTTCACGCCTTAGAAGAGCCGCCTGCAAAAATGCATTTGAAGATCAGAACGCTAATATTACTTCGTCTGACACAAGCCATTCCTCATAAAGAAGCCGTTCGCCGGACGATGAGCGCCTTGGCAACGCCGCTTCATGCACCCATGAGTTCAGCATTATTATATCAAACGGTTGACCATATGTGGCGCGCGGCAGGAGATGATGCAACAGATGCTTCTTTCTATACCAAACGTGCGACGTTAGCCGCAGTTTATAGCGCGACCTTGCTCGCGTTCCTAGGTGATGATAGCGCTGATATGGCCAAGACTGAGGCCTTTCTTGACCGTCGTTTGGCTGATGTTGCCAAAATTCCCAAAGTGACAGGGCCGATCAAACAGATGGCTGGTCAGATTGGTGGTATGATGCAGGCGGTTATGGCGCGTCGCAATGCGTCTTAATCTGCGCTCATCTTCATTTCTTATTCACACTATTTAAAAAAAGAGTTGGCCCATGCCAATTAAAGTTCCAGATAGCCTTCCGGCCTTATCCCAATTGCAATCTGAAGGGGTGGATATCATCCCTGATAATCTAGCCGCGCGCCAAGATATTCGCCCGCTGCGGTTGCTATTGTTGAATTTGATGCCAAAGAAAAAGGACACAGAAATTCAATTTGCGCGCTTATTTGGTAACTCACCTCTGCAAGTTGAGCTTATCCTTATGACAACGGCCAGCTATACACCGACCAATACAGAGCCGGCCTATTTGCGTCGTTTTTATCGCCAGCTTGATGATGTGAGAGATGATTATTTTGATGCGTTGATCGTCACAGGCGCACCCATTGAAACATTACCTTTTGAGGATGTGACCTATTGGCAAGAATTAGCAGAGATTTTTACCTGGTCCCAAACACATTGTTTCCGCCGTTTGGGGATTTGCTGGGGGGCACAGGCCTTGATGAAGCTGGCTTATGATATTCCCAAATATGAGATGGCTGATAAATTGTTTGGTGTGTTCTCGCACCATTTAGCCGCTAATGGGGGACGGCTGATGCATGGCTTTACGGATGATTTCCCGATGCCAGTCTCACGTTATACCTACAACAAATCAGAAGATATCGCCGCCGCTGGCCTGTCAGCGCTTGCCGTGTCTGATGAAGTGGGCATTGGCATGGTGAGATGTCCGCAATCTGGCGACCTCTTTGTACTCAACCATTTGGAATATGATGCAGACACGTTAGGGGCCGAATATCATCGGGATGCAGATGCCGGGCTAGAGACGGCTTTGCCCGCTAATTATTTCCCAGATGATGACCCGCACCAAGCCCCTATTAATCATTGGCGGCCATTTGCCTTTTTATTGATGTCAAATTGGCTCAATGAGCTATATCAAGATACTTTGTTTGATTTGTCGGAGCTATCTGACAGAGCATAGGTGATGTGACCAATTTTGCGGCCCTCGCGAAACGCTTCCTTGCCATAAATATGGGTGTGGATTGCCGGATCAGCGTAAAAGCCTGGGATCTGCTCGCCATGCTGGCCAAGCAGATTTTCCATGCGCCAAATACCGCGCGCCATAGCAGGACGCATTGGCAAGCCGGCTGCTAGCCGGGCGGCTTGTTCAAATTGGCTAATCGTGGCGCCTTCTATCGTCCAGTGGAACGAATTATGCGGGCGTGGGGCAATCTCATTAAAAATCAGGGTGCCATCTGCGGCAATAAAGCTTTCCATCGCTAGAATGCCACATAAATCTAAGTGTGCGGCAATATGTTCAATCGCCTCATAACCCTTTTGCAAGATGGTGTCATCAAGTGGCGCAGGCGCTGTGCTTGTTGCCAAAATGCCGTTGCTATGATGGTTCATCGTGGCTGGGAAATGCTCAATCTGCCCATCAGCATCTCTGGCAATCAAGAAGCTAGCTTCTGCCACAAAGTCAATTTTTGATTCAAGAATAAGAGGTTTGCCTCCCATATCTTGCCAGATAGCTGCACTGTCATCTCCGGTTGAGACACGCCTCTGTCCTTTACCATCATAGCCGTCGCGTCTTGTTTTCAAAAAGCCATCATTTGGCAAGGCAGCTAAGGCAGCCGCAAGCTCTGCTTCGGATGTCACATTCCAAAAGGCAGGCGTAGCAATATCAAGCGATTGCGCCATTAGCTTTTCAGACAAGCGATCTTGCGCTGTATCCAAAGCCGCAATAGAGGGGTTTACCCTATCAAGCTGGCGGGCAATGCGGGCCAAAGCAGAAGACGGCACATTCTCAAATTCCGATGTGACCCCATCAATCGCAGCGGCAAAGGCATCCAAGGCTTCCGCATCATCATAAGCAGCCTGTGTCGTGGCATAGGCCACATCACCCGCTGGTGACTGATCGGCATCTGGTGCAAAAATATGCGCGCGCACCCCTAATTCAGCAGCAGCTAATGCAATCATCCGGCCCAATTGACCAGACCCTAAAATGCCAATGACTTTTACCATTTATGCCTCGTCTGATGGGTGCTCTGCGACATTGTCAGTTTGTGCCTGACGCCATGCGATCACAGCGTCTGCGGCGCTTTGGTTAGACAGAGCCAGGATTTGGGCGGCCAGAAGTGCGGCATTTTTGGCGCCAGCTGCCCCAATCGCCAGGGTGCCAACCGGCACGCCGCCAGGCATTTGGACAATGGATAACAGAGAATCCATACCTTTTAAGGCCTTGGATTCCACAGGCACGCCCAGAACTGGCAGATGGGTATGAGAGGCAATCATCCCTGGCAGATGGGCAGCACCGCCAGCCCCTGCAATGATCACCTGAAAGCCAGCATCAGCTGCCCCCGCGGCAAAATCCGACAATCTGTCAGGTGTACGATGAGCAGAGATAATGCGCGCCTCATAGCTAATACCAAGCTCATCTAGGATGATGGCAGCCTCTTTCATTGTCGCCCAATCAGATTGGCTCCCCATACAAATCGCAATATCAACAGGTGAAGAAGTCATAATCTTTACTCTTTACTTAGAACTAGAAAAAGGGCGGGTTAAGCGATGATATCCGGCAGCGTTAGCGCCTTTAATTTTGTGATGTCATCCTTGAGAAGTAATTTCCGCTTTTTTAAGCGTTGTAATTGAAGCTGGTCACAAGGTGTGGCTTCGGTAAGGCGCGCGATCACATCATCGAGATCGCGATGTTCAGACAACAAATCATCAAGTCGCTTTTTCACAGCGTCTTTTTGTATGCTGAATTCCATTTATCCCTTCACCCTTATGATGTGAGACAGTGTAAGGCGTTTCTTTGAGCCTTAACCATATCAAATTCTCCGCTGGAAAACTAGTCTTGTGCGTGACAGGACAGCGTTCTTCTTCTGATTAAGACTAGACAAAATGCGTCATAAAGTTGCACATTACGCAGCTAAGAGATGGGGTTGAGATAGAATTAGCGGGTGATAGACTAGAGCAAGTAGCGCACCTGCTAGGCAATAGGGGGATGAGATATGGGACAAATCTTCGACAAGGTCGCAGCTGAAGCGGCCGCAGATCCACAAGGCTTTTGGGCAAAAGCAGCGGAAGATATCGCATGGATTACACCGCCTAAGCAAATTTTGGATGATGCCAAGCCGCCTTTTTATCGTTGGTTTGCCGGGGGCGAAGTGAATGGGTGTTATAATGCGGTTGACCGTCATGTAGAAGCCGGCCGCGGCGACCAGAATGCCTTGATCTATGATAGCCCTGTTACTGATAGCAAACGTCAAATCACTTATGCTGAATTGCAAGATCAAGTTGCACGCTGCGCTGGTATGTTGCGCGCGCATCATGTGGGGTATGGCGACCGTGTGATTATTTACATGCCAATGGTACCTGAGGCGGTAATCGGCATGCTGGCTTGCGCCCGTATTGGGGCTATCCATTCAGTTGTGTTTGGTGGTTTTGCCGCAGCGGAGTTGGCAAAGCGGATCGATGATGCGGCGCCGAAACTGATTTTGACAGCATCCTGCGGCATTGAGCCAAGCCGCCTTGTTGAATATAAGCCGCTGATTGATGAAGCGATCGCCCTATCCGCACACAAGCCGGATTCTGTCATTTTATGGCAGCGCCCGCAATGTCAGGCTAGCATGATTGACGGCCGCGATTTTGATTGGGCTGAGGAAGTGGCAAAAGCAGAGCCGGCGGATTGTGTCCCTGTCAAATCAGAAGACCCTGCCTATATCCTCTACACTTCAGGTACAACAGGTATGCCAAAAGGGGTGGTTCGCCCAACAGGCGCCCATATCGTTGCGCTGAAATGGTCGATGAAGAATATTTATGATTGTGAGGCAGGTGATGTCTATTGGGCGGCATCTGATGTGGGATGGGTTGTGGGCCATTCCTATATTGTCTACGGCCCTTTGTTTGAGGGCTGTACATCCGTCATCTATGAAGGCAAACCTGTGGGAACCCCTGATGCAGGCGCGTTCTGGCGTGTGATCTCTGATTATAAAGTCAAAGCGATGTTCACGGCGCCAACAGCGATACGAGCCGTGAAAAAAGAAGATCCTAATGGTGATTTGATTGCCAATTATGACCTGAGCCATCTGAAATATCAGTTCTTAGCAGGCGAGCGATGTGACCCAGACACCCTCAAATGGTGTGAAGAAAAATTAGGTGTGCCAACCATTGACCATTGGTGGCAAACTGAAACAGGCTGGTCGATTGCGGCAAATTGCATGGGGATTGAGCCGCTTCCTGTAAAAGCAGGAAGCCCAGCACGCCCTATCCCAACTTGTGATGTGCGCGTTGTAGATGAGGCGGGCAATGATGTAGAAGCTGGCGATATTGGCGCGATTGTTGTGAAACTGCCGCTACCACCAGGGTCACTTTCAACCTTGTGGAATAATGATGAGCGTTACGTCGATGCCTATATGGCTGACTATCCTGGTTTCTATAAAACCGGTGATGCCGGTTATCTGGACGAAGATGGCTATGTTTATGTGATGAGCCGGACAGATGACATCATCAATGTAGCAGGGCATCGCCTGTCAACAGGTGGGATGGAAGAAGTATTGGCCGAGCATCCTGACGTTGCTGAATCAGCTGTGCTCGGCGTGAATGACACGCTGAAAGGCCAAGTACCAATGGGCTTCATCGTTTTGAAGTCAGGCGTCAGCCGTGCGGGTGATGAGATTATCAAAGAATTGATCGCCTCAGTACGGGAGCGGATTGGCCCTGTCGCAGCCTTTAAATTGGCCGTGATTGTGGCGCGTTTGCCAAAAACAAGGTCAGGTAAGATTTTGCGTGGCACCATTCAGAAAATTGCGAATGGTGAAGATTATGCGATGCCTGCAACAATTGATGATCCCGCAATTTTGGATGAGATTGCAGATGCACTTAGCCATATTGGGTATCCGAAATCCTAAAATTCCAAGGTGATATCAGCCATAAAAAAACCCCCGTGCCATGAGGCGAGGGGGTTTTTTCATATCTTCAAGTCAGAGCGCCTATGGCACTTCTGAAATAGCTTGCACTTGTGTTTCAGCATTCGCTGGCTGGCCGCCTGCTTTTTCGATAGCCGCGTTCAAATCACCTTGCGAGCATAGACCGAGCATCGCAGGGTGCTTGGCTTGGATATTCTGAATATTCCAATG
Source organism: uncultured Alphaproteobacteria bacterium (assembly GCA_937924895.1). Classification (GTDB taxonomy): domain Bacteria; phylum Pseudomonadota; class Alphaproteobacteria; order Puniceispirillales; family Puniceispirillaceae; genus UBA685. Next base: position 1,012 of record CALEYP010000099.1, on the reverse strand, counting down.
TGTGCGCTCACGAATCTTCTTAATCGTCTCTTTGGTTGTGCCAATGAGCTTGCCAATTTGGGCATCGCTCAATTCAGGGTGATGTTTCACGAGCCATGCAATCCCATCAGGCTTGTCACCGCGGCGTGCCACAGGCACATAGCGCGGGCCTTTTGTCCGCATGGTTGGTTGCGGCAAGTTTGATTGGGCAAGAACAAGGTTCGCGCTGCTGTCTTCTTCACAGCGCTTGATTTCTTCGGCTGTCAATTGACGGTTCAGCACCGGGTCATAGCCTTGAATGCCAGCGCCAACTTCGCCATCAGCGATAGCTTGCACCTCGAGAACATGAAGTTCACAGAAGGTAGCGATCTGATCAAAGGTCAAACCTGTATTATCGATAAGCCAAACAGCAGTGGCTTTAGGCATTAATAATTGTGTCATCATTAGTCTCATCAGCTGACATGATAATCTGAGATTATGCGTGGCTTTGTGCCATAGCTTACCGGCTGTCGAGAGCTTTTTTGCCCTCTGACCGACCCCAGATAACTCATGTGGTGAAGGTTTCTATCTTCTATATACGCAATTTTCTTGGCTTTTGCAAAGGCTAGTCTCAAAATGCTTTCCGTAAGGAGATAAGAGATGGATGATGAATTAAAAAATCCAGCCTCACAGGGGCTATCCACACCAGATCTGCAAAGTTGGAATATTGCCGATTTAAAAAGCTATCGCGCGTCATTGGTAAGTGAGATTGCGCGTGTTGATGCTAAGATTTCTGAAAAAGAAAAAATCAATGATGCCGCGGCGGCGCTGTTCAAACCATCTTAAATCGCCCTCATTTCGGGCAGCAGGAAAGGGATAGATATCATGCGACATATGTGTGTGACAGGTGCCACTTCTGGCATTGGGCGAGGCATTGCGCAGCAAGCGGCTGCCGCACAGATTGGCCTGACTATCACGGGCTTAGAGGCAGAGGCAGATATCGCACCTCTCATCGCAGAATTAACAGAGGCATGCGCTGCCTTTGTTCATTACG
>CALEYP010000098.1 GCA_937924895.1 uncultured Alphaproteobacteria bacterium | reverse complement strand
TTTACTCTTTTGTTTCTCAGAGCAAGACATGTGATATCTGTATGTTAGTATGACCAAAATACTAGATACCTAAAAAAAGCCGTCTCTGGGAGAGACGGCTGTTGTTATCTTATAGAAAGAATTGGTTGCGGGGGCAGGATTTGAACCTGCGACCTTCAGGTTACGAGCCTGACATAACTGGCAGCAAACCTAAAGCGACTCGCTGTGTCGCCAATATATCGCCACGCTTTTTCGATAAACTGGCGGTTGTCAGCTTTTAGCTTTTGGCCTTCAGCCCACGCGCCTTCGCGCCTTGTTTCTGCGTTTCAAACGCCTCAGCACCAAGCAAATCACTCAGCATCTCTGCGCGCAAATTCACCAGTTCAGGAGCCACAGACCCAGCTTCACGCAGCCCTTCAATACGCGCTTGGCCTGCCAGCTTTTTGGTGACCTGATGAGGCTGAACACGGCTCATAAAATCGCAATCCACCACTTTTGTTTTGGTGATAACCCCTGCCAAAATAGCGGCCTGATACAAAGCTGCGCCCCTATCGGTGCGGGTAATCACAGAATTAAAGCCTGGATCTGTCTTGCTTTCTTCTCTGTTTGGAGAGGCCCCATCCCAAGCATCCCCTGCTACAATATCGGCCGCTTCCCCGATGCCGTCTGGACAGATTTTACATCTGAGCGGCATGGCCCATTGGCTTTCATCCTCGCCCCAGAAATCAAGGTAATGGAACGCTGTTTGACGGCCATCTTGATATGTCAGGCTGGTGGGGCCGGGACAGCCAAAGCCGCGATAGCGTACATCGCTCAACCCCTCTTCAGACAGCCCATGGTCAGATAAAAAGGTGCGGAATGACTGGTCTGGCTGAAACCCGCCACATAGCATGGTGAGCCAGTAAGTGATACGCGCATTCACCCTCTCATCATGATGCGCCAGATTGCGCAAGGCGTTCAAATCACAAGGCTTTGCCACGATGGCAAATCGCTCATTTGAGGATAGTACATCTTCCAGATCTATCAGCACGGCTGTTGGGCCATAGCGTGAGCCAGAGGCGGCCAAAATCTCTTCTTGTGTTCTGCTGATGGTGGCGATGCCGAAATTTGCCGGTGCTGAGACGCCATCTGCAGCGCGCACATGCACGATACGATCTACCAAATCTTCAGAAAGCAGATAACAAGCAAGAATGGTCAGAATACCTGCTGTTGAGGCTTCATATCGCACCTTATCATCAGCGG
>CALEYP010000097.1 GCA_937924895.1 uncultured Alphaproteobacteria bacterium | reverse complement strand
ACTTAACGCTTTCATAGGAGATGCTATGTCAAAAATCGATGAACTCACCATGCGTCTTGCGGCGCTTCACCTAGAAATGGAGCGTCGCTTTGGTCAGGTGCAAACAGTCCTCATCCTCATTGCGGTGGCTGTTTTGCTATCTATTGGCCCGCAATCTCATCTTGGTCAGCTTCTGATTGGCTTGATGCAATTCGCGCCACAGGGCTAGCCCTCTCTCAGTCTCACTATTACTCTTACAGAAAGGTTCTATCATGCCGCCCTTACTTCCTTTATTTGGTCAAATGGCCCTGCAATGGGGCACTCATTACCTGAAAACACGTCACCGTGAGAAACGCGCTGTTGCCAGAGCGCGTCACAAGCACCTGATGATTGCCGCAGAATCGCAACAAGCTTGGCAAGCCGCCATGGCCAGCGCCTCAGGGCAAAGCTGGAAAGATGAAGCCTGGACACTGACTTTCATCGTCATTTTGGCGATGTGTTTCATCCCTTCGCTACAACCTTATCTGGCTGAAGGCTTTGCGATTTTAGACACCACCCCTGACTGGTTCCGCTGGGCGATGCTTGCCTCAATTGGTGCCAGCTTTGGATTGCGCGGATTTGACCGATTTACCGGACGAAAATAGCAACATGATGCATCCATTGAACGACCCAATATTTGCAGAGGCGTTATATCAAACACTTCTTCAGCATGAAGGACATCGCACCCACCCCTATACTGACACGGTGGGCAAGATTACCATTGGCATTGGCCGCAACCTCACCGATCGCGGTCTATCTACCTCTGAAATCACAACCCTTTATGACACAGATATCCAGCTGGCCGCCGCTGCCTTGGATGATTTTTGGCCAGATTGGCGTCAGGCCCCGCAGCCTGCCCAAATCGCGCTCTTATCCATGGGGTTTAATTTAGGTTTGCCGCGATTACGCGGCTTTCGCAAGATGCGTGCAGCGCTTCACCGCCATGATTTTGAAGCGGCCGCCACCGAAGCTGAACATAGTAAATGGGCACGCCAAACCGGCCATCGTGCCACCCATATCAGTGCCTTGCTACGGCGTGCCGCACAGCAACGGGCTTTATAATGTGCGGGCAACCGTATAAAGGGCGGCATCTGCCAAGGCTTCGCGCAAGGCCTCTTCTGGCACAACATCCAGTGCGGCTATCGCTTGCTCAGCATAGGATTTGGCCTCGTCAAGGGCACGGTCTATCGCCTGATGTTTGGTAAGATAGTCAACCGCTTCCTCAAAATCACCCTCTTGGATGGCGCCCATCCCAATGGTGCGTTGCCAAAAGGCGCGTTCCGCCTCATCCCCATCTTGCCAGGCCAAGATCACAGGCATGGTAATCTTACCATCATTAAAATCATCGCCGGCATTTTTGCCCATGCTCGCCAGGTCAGAGCGGTAATCAAGCGCATCATCGACGATCTGAAAGGCCATCCCAAGCGACAACCCATAGCGATGCAGGCCTTGGATAAGTGCCTCTGACCCGCCCATGACCTTGGCACCTGACGCTGCCGCCGCTGCAAATAAAATCGCGGTCTTACCTGTGATCACATCAAGATAATCTTGCATCGGGCTATCCGGGCGCCCGGCCATCGTCATTTGTTTCACTTCACCTTCGGTGATGCGCGCAGAGGCTGATGACAACATGCCAAGAACCGCAATATCATCTGTTTCCACCATTAATTCAAACGAGCGGGCAAAGAGAAAATCACCGACTAAGACAGAGGCCTCATTTCCCCATAGCGCATTGGCTGTGTCACGGCCGCGTCTTTTATCTGATTCATCAATCACATCATCATGCAGCAAGGTCGCATTATGGATGAATTCCACGGCTGCGGCCAATAATAGCGCGCGGCTATCAGCGGCCGCAATGTGTCCCGTCGCAGCGCGCGCACCAGCCAATGTCAGCATCGGGCGCATTCGTTTGCCGCCAGCGGCGATGAGATGGCTGGCCAATTCAGGAATCATCGGCACATCAGATGCCATCCGTGCCATAATCACCTCATTCACGAGGGTCACATCATCAGCTAACAAAGATGTTAATGTCGCAATGCTTGGCTGTGCCATAGGTAATCTGCTCACGGTAAAGGCGTTAAACTCGTAACGCTTTCATAGGCATTACCGCGGTCAATGACAACAAAAATCAACCTGACAGCAAAAGGGATATCTAGCGAAATTGGCTTGGCCTAGCTGTGTTTTTCGACAATAATATCAGTTATGAAATGTGTGGTGAAAACAACAAATCTGGCACGGCTTACCTATCTGCAATCAGTCTTAACTGATTTTGATATTCCGTTTTTTGTATTTGACCATCATATATCGGCTCTTGAGGCGGGCATTGGCGCTTTTCCCCGTCGTTTAATGGTGCCTGATGATTATGAGGCCATCGCCATTCGCCGTTTGCAGGAAGTTGACGAATATTATGATGAATGATGATGCGCGACCTGATTGCCCAGATGAGCTGAGTTATGATGGGATTTTAAATCAAAGCTATCACTTATGGCAGCCTCGCCAAGGCTATCGTTTTGGCACAGATGCGATCTTGCTCGGTAGCGCGCTTGAGGGAGCAAATGGCAGCCGCATGGCTGAATTGGGGGCAGGGGTTGGGGCCGCCACGATCACAGCCTTGCATCGTTTGCCGCATTGTCACATCACAGCCATTGAGAAAGACCCGCTTTCGGCCCAGCTACTGCGCCATAATCTATCTGCCCAAGGCTTTGAAGATGCCGTCCGTGTGAGTGAGGCTGACATATTTGCGCTGCCAAGCCTGCTTCATCAAAGCTTTGATCAAGTCTTCTCAAATCCTCCCTTTCACGATCCGCATAGCACCCGCGCGCGCCATAACCGCCGCGCGCTCGCCCATCAAGGTGAAGAGGCGGCGTTATCAGATTGGGTGACAACAGCCCTAACTTTGCTCAAGCCCAAGGGCCGGCTAACCTTTATCTCACGCGCTGATAAACTTGATGATATGATCGTCACTTTGGCAGCGCATCAGGCAGGTGATATCGCGATTTTGCCGATTTACCCCTATAAATCTAGCCCTGCTATTCGAGTCATTGTCAGTGCGCGTAAACAAGTAGCGTCTCCTGTTTCCTTGCTAGATGGCGTGGTGTTGCATCATCCAGATGGCGCGACAACGCAAGCGGTCAGCCAGATTTTAAAGGGTGAGTCTGTACAAGGATTGCTTGCTGATTATATAAGAAAAACACCACAGGCCGCACCATCTGCGCCACCATCACAGGATAGAAGATAAGAGGTATCTGATGCGTCGCTTGATCTCAAAGCTATTATTTTGGCAATCGCAAAAGCCCACCATTGCCGTTTTGCGCCTGCAAGGGGTGATTGCTGCAAGCTCAGGCGGGGTGCGCCGTTCGCTCTCGCTAGAGGCGGTTGATGCCCAATTGAAAAAGGCGTTTTCGTTGCCAGATGTCAAAGCTGTGGCATTGCTCATTAATTCACCTGGCGGCTCACCAGTGCAATCCCAGCTGATCGCGGACCGCATTCGGCAATTAGCAGATAAGAAACATATTCCTGTGATTGCGTTTTGCGAGGATGCTGCTGCCTCAGGTGGCTATTGGCTGGCTTGTGCTGCTGATGAAATCTATGCCTCTCCCGCCTCTATTATTGGCTCAATCGGCGTGGTCTCTGCCGGGTTTGGTTTCCCTGATTTATTGGCCAAGCTGGGCATTGAACGTCGTGTTTACACCGCTGGTACCTCCAAAGCGATGCTTGACCCGTTCCAGCCTGAAAAAGAGGCTGATATTGCGCATTTGAAATCCTTGCAAAGCGCCTTGCATGATGAGTTTAAGGCCTATGTGAAAGCCCGTCGTGGGGGCCGCTTAAAAGAGGCCGATGATGTCCTATTTTCTGGGGCCTTTTGGTCGGGCACACAAGCGCTTACCTATGGGCTAGTGGATCATATTGGTGTCCTCTATCAAGTGATGTCCCAAAAATTTGGAGATGATGTCAAATTTGTGCAGATCGCTGCCAAACGGAAATTTGGTCCTTTTGGCGCGTTAACGGCGCAATCCCATCTCTCGGCAGAGGCCATGATTGATGCCGCTACCGATAGATTATGGTGGTCGCGCCTCGGTCTTTAGGGTATCCACATATAGAGCACCCATGAATCAGGAGGAATGGTGATGTTGTCTTTGGGAAAAATTTTGGGCCTAGCCGTCATTTTATTTGTCGTCTGGCAAGTCTTCCGTTTTCTGGAAACACAAAAGAAAATCAGAGAATCACAATCATCAGGTCACGACCAATCAGCCTCATCTGATGGCACGGCTGGCTCTTCGGTAGATATGATTGAATGTCCGCGCTGTGGCAAATGGTATCAGGCGGCAAACGAAGCTGAACATAGTTGCGAATAGGCCAGCTCTCAGCCTTGTTTTACAGCTCGTGATCGGCTAGGTTAGCGCCACCTTATGACCAGCAGTCGAAGCGAGAAAATGGCTATGGGACCGCGTACTGATTTTCAATCAATTATCCTAAATCTGCAAAGTTACTGGGCCGAACAGGGCTGTGTAATCTTGCAACCTTATGACATGGAAGTTGGCGCGGGGACGTTTCACCCTGCGACAACCTTGCGTGCTTTGGGGCCAGATTTTCACTGGAATGCCGCTTACGTACAGCCATCGCGTCGTCCAACAGATGGCCGCTATGGTGATAACCCAAATCGCCTCCAGCATTATTACCAGTTTCAGACGATCATGAAGCCGTCACCGGCGAACGCCCAAGAGCTCTATCTTGGCTCACTCGAAGCGATTGGTCTTGATGTGCATGCGCATGATATCCGCTTTGTCGAAGATGACTGGGAATCTCCGACCTTGGGCGCGTGGGGCCTTGGTTGGGAAGTGTGGTGTGATGGGATGGAAGTCTCGCAATTCACCTATTTCCAACAGGTCGGCGGCATTGAATGTAACCCTGTCCCGCTAGAGTTGACCTATGGGCTAGAGCGGATGGCGATGTTCATTCAAGGGATTGAAAATGTTTATGACCTTGATTGGGATGGCGTGCCAAAAGAGAAGGGCGGCAAATGCTACGGTGATATTTTCCATCGTGCCGAAGTTGAATTTTCCACATGGAATTTTGAGCATGCCGAAACAGATGCGCTCTTCCAGCATTTCAAAGATGCTGAGGCAGAATGTGGTAAATTGCTCGCGCTAGAAACACCGCTTGCGCTGCCAGCTTATGACCAATGTATGAAAGCCAGCCATCTCTTTAACCTGCTAGATGCCAGAGGCGTCATCTCTGTCACAGAACGCCAAAGCTATATTGGCCGTGTGAGAGCCCTGGCCAAAGGATGTTGTGAAGCCTGGGTCGGTCAGGCCAATGCTGAGGGAGACGCATAATGGCTGAGTTATTCCTCAATCTGATTTGTGAAGAAATTCCTGCCCGCATGCAGAAAAATGCAGCTGCTGATTTGGAGCGCTTATTCGTAGGCGCGCTGACCGAGGCGGGGCTCGCTCCCTCAGGGGCAAAATCTTTTTACGGCCCACGTCATCTCGCCTTATCGCTTGATCATATTCTTGACCGCCAACCTGATTTGGAGATTGAGAAAAGAGGGCCACGCACAGATGCGCCAGATAAGGCCATCGAGGGGTTCTGCAAATCTGTTGGTCTCTCTCGTGAGGAGCTAGTCACAGAAGAATCGGCCAAAGGGACATTCTACTTTGCGCGCCAGACTCAAAAAGGTGCCGCTGTCGCAGATATTCTGCCGAATATTGTCACAGAGATGCTGGCCCACTTCCCGTGGCCGAAAAGCCAAAGATGGGGCACATCACGCCTTAGCTGGGTCCGCCCATTGCATGGTATCAACCTGCTACTAGATGGCGCTTTAATCCCTGGTGAATTGGATTTGGGCGGTGAGATGGCTATCACCTTCGATACCACGGCCTATGGTCATCCTTTCTATGCCAAAGAGGGCTTTACCATTACCTCTGTGGCTGATTGGCAAGAAAAGATGCAAGCCGCCTTTGTCATGACAGAGGCTGATGTGAAAGCACAAACCATCCTCGCAGACGCGCACGCCAAGACAGCTGCCGCGGGGTTGGAACTCATCCCTGATGAGGGTTTGCTAGCAGAGGTCACAGGTCTTGTTGAATGGCCGAATGCGATCTTGGGCACAATTGATGACAGCTTTATGGCTTTGCCGGAAGAGGTGTTGATCACTTCGATGCGTGTCCATCAGAAATATTTCGCTACACGCTATGCCTCTGGTGACAAGGCAGGGCAAATCGCGCCTTATTTTGTGACAGTGGCAAATCGCAAATCTGATGCGACAAATGATGCGCTGATAACGCATGGCAATGAACGTGTGTTGCGCGCGCGCTTGGCTGATGCTGCCTTTTTCTGGGATCAGGATAAGGGCACAGATCTGAAGGACTATATCCCGTCTTTGGCGCAAGTCACCTTCTATGAAGGGCTTGGCTCAGTGGGTGATAAAGTCACTCGTATGACAGCATTAAGTGCTGCTATTGCCCCTTATGTGGCGGGCGCTGATGTTGGCAAGGCCCAGCAAGCCGCAACAATGGCAAAGGCCGACTTAGTCACAGGGATGGTTGGTGAATTCCCAGAATTACAAGGTATCATGGGCGGCTATTACGCGGCACATCATGGCTATGATGCTGAAATTGTGGCTGCGATCTCAGATCATTATCGCCCGGCTGGCCCGTCCGATAGGCTGCCAGCCACGCCAGAAGGGCTCGTTGTCTCCTTAGCCGATAAAATGGATACGCTGGTTGGCTTTTTTGGCATTGGTGCGAAGCCAACAGGCTCTAAGGATCCGTTTGCCTTGCGCCGCGCTGCCCTCGCGATTTTACGCATGATTGACGAAGCTAATCTGCGTCTCCCTTTGGAAGAGTTGTTGCAACAAGCCGCACGCTTATACGGCTTTGCGGCTCTTGATGGTGATGTGACGTCTTTCATCCAAGATCGTTTGCGTGTGATGCTGCGAGAGACAGGTCTCTCGCACGATGTCATCGCCGCAGCCCTCACAGCGCAATCTGTCGCGGATCCTAAATTATTGATGGATAAGGCCCAAAAATTAGAGGCTGCCTTAAAGACGGAAGCCGGGGAAAAGCTGATCGCAGGTTATAAGCGGGCGGCGAATATTCTTGCCGCAGAAGCTAAGAAAAACACACATTATCCTGATAGTTTTGACCAAGATTTATGCCAAGAGCCAGCGGAAATTGCCTTAGGTGACGCGCTCGGCGCATTGCCTGATAATCATCTTGAAACAGGTGCTGATATTGATGACAGGCTTGCCGCATTGAGTGAATTGGCGCCTGTGATTAATCGCTTCTTTGAAGACATTATTGTGAATGCAGAAGATGCTATTGTGCGGGGGAATCGCTTGGCACTTGTGCATCATTTAACAAAGGTGATGACAGAATTCGCAGATTTTTCAAAAATTGAGAAATAAGAGTGGATGAAAAGAGATTGGGGTCTCTAGCAATCGTTTTACACAAGGCAAAGGATTGAAGAACATGCAGGCGGCTAGCAACGCACTTCAACAATGGGTGTACTCTTTTGGTGTGAATAAATGCGACGGGGATGCGTCTATGCGCAACCTCCTCGGCGGCAAAGGCGCAAATCTCGCTGAAATGGCGACGATTGGCTTGCCAGTGCCTCCTGGCTTTACCATCACCACTGCGGTTTGTAATTACTATTACGACCATGACCGTTCCTATCCTGAAACGCTGGCCGCAGAGGTCAAAGACGCGCTTCATGTAATCGAAGCAGAGACAGGGGCGACATTCGCTGACCCTTCAAATCCGCTCTTATTATCTGTGCGCTCAGGCGCTCGTGCCTCTATGCCTGGTATGATGGATACCGTGCTGAATCTGGGCTTGAATGATGAGACAGCCGAAGGGCTAGCCGCGATGACAGGAGATGATCGCTTCGCTTATGACAGCTATCGTCGCTTTATCCAAATGTATGCTGATGTGGTGATGGATGTTGATCATGGCCTGTTTGAAGATTGTTTGGAAGATTTGAAAATCAGCCTTGGCATCATTGAAGATACGGCACTGACAGGGGCCCAATTACGTGGTCTTGTCACTGACTATAAACAGATTGTCCAAGATGAATTAGGCACCGCCTTTCCCCAAGACCCGCATGAGCAATTATGGGGCGCTGTGGGGGCGGTCTTTACCAGCTGGATGAATGCCCGTGCGAAAACATATCGCCGCTTGAATAATATTCCCGCTGAATGGGGCACAGCTGTCAATGTGCAAGCTATGGTCTTTGGTAATAGAGGTGATGATTGTGCGACAGGCGTGGCTTTCACGCGTGACCCATCAACAGGCGAGAATATGTTCTATGGGGAGTTTTTGATTAACGCGCAAGGCGAAGATGTGGTGGCAGGTATCCGCACACCGCTTCCCCTAACTGAACAAGCGCGCATCAAAGCAGGCGAAGATGGCCCATCAATGGAAGCCGCGATGCCTGATGTCTTCAAGCAGCTTGATGATGTGCGCCATAAATTAGAAGCGCATTACACAGATATGCAGGATCTTGAGTTTACGATTCAGCAAAATAAGCTCTATATGCTGCAGACAAGAAATGGCAAACGTACGGCCGAAGCCGCAATGAAGATCGCTGTTGATATGGCCGCAGAAGGGCTCATTTCGAAGGAAGAGGCATTATTGCGCATTGAGCCAGAATCGCTTGATCAATTGCTACATCCAACGCTGGATCCCGATGCTGACAAGCATTTGCTGGCGCGGGGCTTGCCAGCCTCTCCTGGCGCTGCTAGCGGTGAGATTTGCCTCACAGCTGACAAAGCCGAAGCCCTCGCTAATGCTGGGAAATCTGTCATTTTGGTGCGTGTTGAAACAAGCCCAGAAGATATTCATGGGATGCATGCTGCTGCTGGTATCCTCACCGCACGTGGTGGCATGACGAGCCATGCCGCTGTGGTGGCGCGTGGTATGGGCCGCGCTTGTGTCTCAGGCGCTGGTGACATCCGCATTGATAATGCCACTGGCTCTGTAATGATGGGGGGACAGACCCTGTCTGAAGGTGACTGGATCACCATTGATGGGTCTGCCGGCGAGGTTTATAGCGGCGCTGTTGAGACGATTGACCCGCAATTATCAGGTGATTTCGAAACAGTGATGACATGGGCGGATGAGACACGCCGTATGAAAGTGCGTGCCAATGCTGAAACCAAATTAGATAGCGAGAAAGCCCGCTATTTTGGTGCAGAAGGGATCGGTTTGTGCCGCACAGAACATATGTTCTTTGATGCCGACCGTATCATCGCGATGCGCGAGATGATTTTGGCTGATACCGTTGAAGGACGCGAGGCGGCTTTGGCCAAATTATTGCCGATGCAACGCGCTGACTTTGAAACATTATTTACGGTGATGTCAGGTCTGCCTGTCACTATCCGTTTACTCGATCCGCCTTTGCATGAATTCTTGCCGCATTCAGATGCCGAATTACAAGATGTGGCAGAGGCGGCTGGTATCAGCCTTGATGTGGCACGCCAACGGGCTCTGAAGCTATCAGAATCAAACCCGATGCTGGGTCATCGGGGGTGCCGTCTGGCTATCACCTACCCAGAAATTTGCGCCATGCAGGCCAGAGCGATTTTCGAAGCGGCTGTATCAGTGGCAAAATCAGCTGAGGCACCGATCCCTGAAATTATGGTGCCATTGGCAGGGTCTGCGAAAGAGATTCAGCTGTGCCGTGAGGTGATTGATGCCACCGCACAGGCGGTCTTTGCTGAAACAGGGCAGACTATTACCTATCTGGTTGGCACCATGGTTGAATTACCACGTGCGGCCCTCATGGCAGATGAGCTTGCTTCAGAAGCAGAGTTTTTCTCTTTTGGGACAAATGACTTAACCCAGACCACTTTGGGCATTAGCCGCGATGACGCCGCCTCTTTCATGGGCGCCTATGAAGAAAAGGGTATCTATGCGGTTGACCCCTTTGTCTCCATTGACCAGCAAGGCGTTGGCAGCTTAGTCAAGATGGGGGCTGATAAGGGCAAATCGACCAGAGCTGATATCAAGCTTGGCATTTGCGGTGAACATGGCGGTGACCCCGCCTCAATCGCGTTCTGCGAAGGGGTTGGGCTCGATTATGTATCATGCTCGCCCTTCCGTGTGCCCATTGCACGTCTTGCCGCAGCGCAAGCGACATTGCGTCAAAAATCATAAGGCCATTCTGGCGCTGAAATACAAAACCCCCTGTCAGATGGCAGGGGGTTTTTTTACTATGCGACGCTAATCTTACTCGTCAGTGAGCAGCTTGGTCTCATTTACGATATCAATCTTTCGTGGCTTCATGGCCTCAGGGACTTCACGAATGAGGTCAACATGAAGCAACCCATCTTTAAGCCGCGCGCCTTTGATGCGGATGAAATCTGCCAATTGGAATTTCTTCTCAAATTGACGTCCGGCAATGCCGCGATAAAGATAGGTGACCTCACCCTCATCTGTGGCACTCATCTTGCCAGAGATAATCAGGGTTTGTTCATGAATGGTTACATCAAGGTCGCCTTCGCCAAAGCCAGCGACAGCCATGGTAATGCGATATTCATGATCGCTTGATTTTGTGATGTTGTAATGCGGCCAGCCATTTTGCGATTGTTGCGGGCTGGTAAAAAAATTATCCATTAGCGATGCCATACGGTCTATCCCAATCGCTGAACGGTAAAAGGGTGTTAAATCAATTTGTGTCATTGATGCCTCCTTTAAAAAGCAAGGTGTCTGTTTTGGCTCCCATCAGGCGAGCCGGTTTCTGTTCGATAGCGCCATTGGCCCTCTATCTTATCTTATAGCTAGGAAGTGCGTGTCAGAGATGCAAGGGCTGATGCTGAAAATCAGCAGGTAAGGGATAACGGGCATAAAAAAAGCCCCGCAAAAGCGAGGCTTCCTCATAAGAGATAGGCTGTCTCTATGACTTGATACCAAGGGCACCAAAACGCTTGTTAAAGCGAGCCACCTGACCTTCTGCATTCAAGACACGGTGCTGACCGGTCCAAGCAGGGTGGTTCAAGCTATCAATGCTAAGCTTCATTTCGTCACCTGGCTTACCCCAAGTTGAGCGTGTTGTGCGCTTTGTGCCATCTGTCATCACCAAAGTGATTTCATGATATTCTGGATGGATGTCTTTTTTCATCATCTATCTCCTACAAAATGGCAGCCTTTTATCAGTGGCGCCTATCTAATTCGTCTAAGGCTGGGGTTATACCTGCCGTTTGGCGAAAGTGCAAGCCTTGAATCATCTTCATTACTGAAAAGAGGGCATAAGGCGTGATTGACTAAAAGGCAAGGATAATTTGCCGCGCCTGAGACCTGCGAAGTGGCTAGGCACACCCTATGACGCATGATAAATTGCCAAAGGATCACTGAAATGATTCGCATTGCTGAATCACTGGTATAAATGGGACATTAGTTGAATGTGCCAAAAGCAGGAAAGACATCAAGCTCATGAGACGAAGCGCTGCCATGCTTGCCCCAGAGACATCCGAGAAGGTTAGCCTATCGGCCTTGCGCCTATTTGCGCGTTATGCTGTGCCATATCGCCGTAAAATCATAGTTGCGGCGGCGGCTTTGCTGATGGTTTCGGCGGCCACCTTGTCACTTGGTCAGGGATTAGCTTTTTTCGTGGATCAGGGGCTTGGGGCAGATAACCCTGATATGTTGCGTCTTTCTGTCTTTGTGACCTTAGGCCTCGCCTCTATTCTCAGCATTGGGAGCTATTTGCGGGCTCGTCTGGTGAATGAGGTAGGAGAGCATATTGTGGCTGATATGCGCCGTGCTTTATTCTCGCATTTGCTTCACCTTCATACGGGCTATTTTGAAACAGCGAAAACAGGGGACCTACTCAGCCGCATTAATACGGATACAATTTTGATGCAGACGGTTCTGACAAGCACCCTATCAATGGCTATTCGTAACATCCTTATCCTGATAGGTGGCCTCTTTTTGCTCATCTCAGCTAGCATGAAAATGTCATTGGTCATCGCCGTGATCATCCCGCTCGTGGTGGTGCCCGTTGTGGTATTAGGCGCAAAATTACGGAAAGCCTCGCGCCGCGCGCAGGATAAGGTGGCAGAGGTCGCCGTTAGTGCAGAAGAAAGCCTGTCTGCGATGCGGCTGATTCATGCCTTTCATCAGCATGCGTTCCAAGATCAACAATTTGGGGATAAGGTTGAAGCGTCTCGCCAAGCGGCCTTGCGCCGTGTTCATCTATTAGGGCTTCTCTCAGCCACGGTCATCTTTTTAGTATTTTGTGGCATCATCACCATCTTATGGGTGGGTGGGCAAGATTTGCTCGCTGGGACAATCACTGCTGGGGAGTTATCAGCCTTTGTCTTCTATGCCTTCCTTGTCGCTGTCTCAACGGGCGCGCTCTCAGAGCTGGCTGGTGATTTGCAACGGGCCGCTGGGGCTGCTGACCGCGTGGCGCAAATATTGGATATGAAGAATGCGCTGCCGCTCTCAGATGCGCCTATCACGCTACCAAGACAGGATGATGTATCAGTGTCACTAGAGGAGGTCAGCTTTGCCTATGAAGCGCGTCCTGATAAGCCTGTGCTGGATGGTCTGTCTGTCCATATAGCTGCGGGTTCTCATGTGGCGCTGGTTGGCCCTAGCGGCGCTGGGAAATCAACACTCTTTCATCTCCTATTGCGGTTCTATGATCCTCTATCAGGTGCAATTAAGCTCAATCATTGTGATATCCGCGATTTGTCACTCGCGGAGTTACGCGCCACTATTGGTTTGGTGCCACAAGAACCAACTTTATTCTCAGGTACTTTGGCTGATAATATTGCCTTTGGTTCGCCACAAGCGAGCCGAGAAGAGATACGTGAAGCAGCACGGCAAGCAGAAATTTTAGAATTTATTGATGCGCTTGAGGACGGCTTTGACAGCTTTGTGGGCGAGAAGGGCATCCGTCTATCTGGTGGGCAAAAACAACGTGTGGCCATTGCCCGCGTGATTTTGCGGAACCCACGCCTTTTATTGCTTGATGAGGCAACCTCTGCCCTTGATTCTGTCTCTGAATCAGCGGTGCAGGCTGCACTTGGAAATGTGATGAAGGATCGCACAAGCTTGGTTATCGCCCATCGTCTATCAACGATCATTGATGCTGATTTGATCTTGCTTCTGGATAAGGGACAGCTTGTGGCAACAGGCACGCATGAAACGCTGTTAAATGAAAGCGCGCTGTATCGCGAACTAGCCTATTACCAATTTGGTGACCAGCAATCTGGCTCCTAAGGTTCAGCAGTTAGGCCAGAGACAAGACCGCCTAAAAGGGGGGCATTTTGTTGATGTATGAGGAAAGCCACCACCGTGGCAATCCGCCCTTGGGTCATAAAAAATGAGGGGGCAAGTGAGGCATCATATAGATGGCCACCACTATCTAAAATGGCAGGGCCAAAGGGATGTTCGTCATTCGAAAATGACGCGGTAAGGCGATGATGTTGTGCCGCGCTATCTATCAGAGATAGGGTAAGGGCGGCGGTACCACTATCAAATATCAAGGTGCCGTGTGCCGTGTCACTCTGTCTCTGGGTGCCGCGCTGATGCGTGAGGAGGCCAGTCACGTCAAACCGCAGCGTAATATCAGGCGCAAAATGAGGGTTCCTGCGGGGGAAGAGGCCATAAAAGACCTCACCCTCACGCCACATCACCCAAGGTGTGGCCTCATCATAGCTGAACGGCAACACGGTTGGTATCACATCGGATGCGAGTAGATGACGGCTTATCTGATAGCTCTCATCAAAGGCAACGCTTATCAGCTCCATAACAGGCGGCGGTGCCTCGTACCGCTCTGTTTCATAAACCTCTTGCGGTGTATGAGGCGCAGGCCTCTCTGCCGCAAGTGACCTCAGATAGCTGATATCTTGCGCGTGGGACAGGATTGTCAGCCCAGCTGGTTTTATCTCATCCTGCCCTGGCTGCCATGCCTCTTGATGAGGGGCGATTTGTGCGGATAAGAGACGCTGAGAAGGCGCTTCAGCCGATAAGGCAGGTGATGCAAATACCACTTCACGGGTTAAGCAAAAGCTAACCAATAAGAAGCCTGACCTCAGACAGCGCAGGATACGCCATCTGATGCCCCTACCCATATTTTATTCTTGCTGAAGGCGCTGGGTAAATTTCAGCTCAATGCGGCGGTTGCGGCTGCGGGCAAGATCATCTGTTCCGTTAGCGATAGGTTGGAATTCGCCATAGCCTGTTGCGGCAAGCCGCGCGGCGGGCACACCTTCGGCGATTAAGAATCGGACAACTGATAGGGCGCGTTCGGTTGAGAGTTGCCAATTATCACGATAGGTGTTTGAGACAGGCACATCATCTGTATGGCCATCGACTTGCAAAACCCATGGGATATCATCGGGGATAGCAGCGGAAATTTCAATCAAGGCTTGGCCAATTTCACGCAATTGCATTTGACCCTCAGCGCCGAGATTCGCTTGTCCAGGGGCAAATAAAACCTCTGACTGGAAGATAAAGCGATCACCGACGATCGTGACATCTGACCGTGTTCCTAAGATATCACGCAGACGGCCAAAGAAATCTGATTTAAAGCGTTGTAATTCTTGGACTCGGCTGGCGAGTGCCTCATTGAGGGATTTGCCAAGCGACGCGATGGTGACCTTGTCAGCCAGTGACTGTGCTTCTTTCTCAGCGAGTAACGCCCGTAATTCGGATAATTCATTGCGTAAGGTTAGCGTGGCGGCAATGAGCCGTTCAATCTCTAGTTTGGATTCATCATTCAGGGCGATTTGCGCCGCGATTTCCTGGCTTTGGTTGGCCAGCTCTTCTTGGTTGCTGGCAATTTGCGCCTGTAAGGTTGCTTTGTCATCTTCAAGGGCGCGTGCCTCAAGCTGCAAGGCCTGCAGGCTCACCTGACTAGCGCTGAGCGCGTCATTACTTGCTTTGAGTGAGGCTTCTAAATCACGGTTGCGGTTGGCTTGGGCTAAGAGTTGGGCATTTAAGGCTTGTAATTGCGCGAGCTGGTCAGCCACCACCGTTTCTTTATCAGAGAGTGCCGCACTTAGCTGGCTTATCTCTGCAGTTGCCGCAGCTAGGGCGGCTTGGCTTGTATCAAGCGCAACATTTAAGCGTGCTGATTCTTCGCGCTCTTGGCTCAACAAATCTGAAAGCGTGTTTAGCTCTAGGCGTAAGGCAGATAGCGAGGCATCTTGACCAGACACACGATAAGCTAAATTTGCCTGGATCAAGACAAAGACCATCAGGACAAAGACAAAGACCATCAATAAACTAGCAAGGGCATCAACAAATCCTGGCCAATTATATTCATTTGTGCGGCCGCGAGAGCCAAGGCGAGAGACTGACATTACCCGTCCTTCTTGGCGGTTAATTCAGGGCCGGCTTTGCCAGATAGGGATTTTGTTACGGCTGAAGACAGCGCTCTTATCTCGGCTTTCAGGTCATTATGGCTCTCGGCACGGTTATGTGCCATATAGCTCGCCAAATCACCAATCTGTGCCGACAACTCTGCCAGCTGGTCGCGTAACCGCCGATCATCTGCGAGTAATTCGCCAAGCTGATGCATATTCTGGTTCATCGCGGTGATTTGCTCAATCATCTGGCCTCTATCCGCTTCGGCTGATTCAATTGCTTTTGCAAGGCTGATGAGGGCGCGTGCCCCTTCTTCTGAGAGGCCTTCCGCGAGGGCAGATGTGCTGCCGGTTGATGCGGCGCTGGTATCATTATATTTGGCAAAGGCTGAAAGCCAATCTTCTACCTCATTAAAGAAACGACCAATCGCTTGGCCTAGTTGCAGATCCAGAAAACCCAGAATGAGCGAGCCACCTAAGCCAAATAATGAGGAGGAAAAGGCTGTTGCCATACCAGATAATGGCGCATCAAGCCCGTTGCGTAGCTGGCTCATCATCGTTTCAAAATCAGAGCCGACAAGGTCAAGCCCGCCGACCACATTGCCTACGGCACCAATCGTTTGAAGCAAGCCCCAGAAAGTGCCAAGCAAGCCGAGGAAAACCAATAAGCCAATCATATAGCGTGAAATCTCACGCCCTTCATCAAGACGGGCCGCCACACCATCTAGGACAGACCGTAGCGACATGGCTGATAGGCGTGAATCACTGCGCGCATCAGCAAGCATCACATTCACCGTGGCTAAGAGACGTGGTTTTGCCGCCCGGGGGTCGAGGGTGCGTGTGCGCTGAATATTAGAGAGCCATTTCACCTCTGGCACAAGGCGTAGCACCTGCAGGATAATGTAAATGATGCCGACAAGTCCCACAGCAATAATAAGGCTATTCAGGACAGGATTGCCCATAAAAGCAAGCTTCAGAGGCTGGTATAACAGACCAAGAACAATGAGTACGATAAGCAAAAAGGCGCTCATGCGTATGAGATATTTTCGTGGATCAGTCATGCACTCTTCCCCAATATTACCATCACCACCCTCATGAAACGAGGTGATGTTCAGCCTATAAGGAAAAAATGGCACGAATAAGGTGCTGTGAAAAGAGATAATCTTATCACCGTTGGATAGGAGAAGTGACGGTTGCGTGTCGGCTTAGCCTGTGACGCTATCGCGTCCTTTGCGCAACAACTTCAACAATGTTGTATGAAGATCAGGATTGGCAGCCACAACATTGCCTGTTTCTAGCGCTTTATCGCGTGACCCAAAGTCAGATACGAAGCCGCCAGCTTCTCTGACCAATAAGATGCCAGCAGCAATATCCCAAATATTAAGACCTTTTTCCCAATAGCCATCATAGCGACCTGCGGCTACCCAGGCTAAATCAAGTGCCGCAGAGCCAAAGCGGCGCACGCCAGCACAGCTTTGCATGACAGATTGTAGTTCGGCTTGGAAAACCTTGTCTGTCTCTGGTGTGCCTCTGCCAAGGAAGGGGATTCCTGTGGCAAATAAAGCTTCATTAAGCTGGCGACGGCCAGATACGCGGATGCGGCGTTCATTCACAAAGGCCCCTTTGCCAGCCTCGGCAAAGAAACATTCATTACGGGTGGGATCAAAGACCATACCAGCTGTGATTTTATTACCTTCTTGCACCGCGATAGAGATTGCAAAATGCGGGATGCCATGCATGAAGTTAGTCGTGCCATCAATCGGGTCGATGATCCATTGTGGCGCGTCTTTATCTTGGCCTGCAATTTGCCCAGATTCTTCCATGACAAAGCCCCAATCAGGACGTGCCTTGGCCAATTCCTCATGGATTACCTTCTCAGCGGTTATGTCAGCTTTGGTCACAAAATCTGCGGCGCCTTTGCGGCTGACTTGCAGATTTTCAACTTCACCAAAATCACGCATGATACGGCGGCTTGCGGCATCACAAGCCTTATACATCACATTTATCAGGGCAGAACGGCCAGCCATAGGAGTTATCCTTTAAATCTTTCAACATAAGTGGCATCTTCAGTTTTCACGATGATGCGCGTACCAGCCTCAATATGAGGCGGCACCATGACACGAAGCCCATTATCAACAATCGCAGGCTTATAGGATGACGAGGCTGTTTGCCCCTTTACCACAGCATCTGCTTCCATCACTTCAACAACCACTTGGTCAGGCAATGTCACAGAGATCGGGTCGCCTTCATGGCTTTGCAAAGTCACAGTCATGCCATCTTGCAAGAAGGCAGCTGGCTCACCGATCATAGACTCATTAATTTCAAATTGTTCAAACGTTTCTGAATGCATAAAGATATGCTTATCATCTTCGGCATAAAGATAGGTGCATTCTGCTTCGTCAAGAATAACGCGCTCAACAGATTCTGTTGCTCTGAAACGTTCATTCAGCTTTGTGCCATCTTTGATATCTTTTAATTCCACCTGTGCAAAGGCACCGCCTTTGCCTGGCTTGACATGGCTGATCTTCACAGCCACCCAAAGCCGTGATTTATGTTCAATGACGTTACCAGGACGAATGGCATTTCCATTTAATTTCATGATGTCACCTCATTTGCCACGCCACCCCATATGGTGGCTGTTCACACTCTTACCCTGCTCTATAGAATAAGGCCGGCCTAAAAGGCCAGCCTTTTATGTGAAATCACCCAAAAAGAGACTATCTTTACGAGGCACGCATCATCGCAACAGATGTATCAAGCATCCGGTTAGAGAAGCCCCATTCATTATCATACCAGGTTAAGATCCGCACAAAGCGCCCATCAAGAACCTGTGTTTGTGTGATGTCCGCAATTGAAGAATGGGGGTCTTGGTTAAAATCAATCGAGACAAGTGGCCGGTCATTGATCCCCAAAACACCTTTCATCGGGCCTTGAGACGCTGCAATAAGCGCTTGGTTAATCTCATCGGCTGTCACGTCACGTTTTGCGATAAAGGTAAAATCTACCGCTGATACATTCGCCGTTGGTACGCGAATGGCTGAGCCATCTAATTTCCCAGCTAGCTCTGGGAGGACAAGCCCCACCGCTTTTGCCGCACCTGTTGAGGTTGGCACCATAGATTGGCCAGCAGACCGTGCACGGCGCAAATCCTTATGACGGTTATCCAAGATATTTTGGTCATTCGTATAGGCGTGGATGGTAGTCATATAGCCTGAGTCAATGCCGAAGGCATCTTGGCAAACCTTGGCCACAGGGGCGAGGCAGTTCGTTGTGCAAGAGGCATTAGATACAATGTGATGAGAGGCGTTTAGCTGGTCATCATTCACGCCATAGACAACGGTTAAGTCAGCATCTGCGCCAGGCGCTGATAACAAAACACGCTTGGCGCCTGCATCTAAATGGCGGGCCGCGTCAGCCCGTTTGTTAAAGATGCCGGCACATTCCATGACAAGATCGATGCCAAGCTCCTTATGAGGGAGCTCTTCTGGCGCTCTGATTTGTGTCATCTTTATCTTACCAGCACCGATATCCATCCAGTCATCACCTGCGGAGACGGCGCCTTGATAGCGGCCATGCGTGGAATCAAATTCGAAGAGATGTGACGAAGTCGCCACATCGCCGGGTGTGTTGATAAGTGCAACTTCAATATCATTGCGGCTTGATTGTGCTAACGCCCGAAGCGTGAGGCGGCCAATACGGCCAAACCCATTAATGGCTACTCTAATTGTCACGAATCATATCCTTTTTGTCAGTTACCGGTGGGGGTAACAAAGGCGACACTACGATGATAGTGCCGCTTTGGCAGAGGCGATAATCGCCTCTGATGTGATCCCAAACTCTTCATATAAGCGCGCAATCGGGGCAGAGGCACCAAAGCCACACATCCCAATAAACTGGCCATCTCTGCCGATCAAATCTGACCAGCCTTGACGGATGCCAGCTTCCACGGCAATTGGTTTTGCCCCCTCTGGCAGCAATGACTTCAGGTAGGTGTCATCTTGCTGCATGAGAAGGTCTAAACAAGGCACTGACACAAGGCGTGTGGCAATGCCATCTGCTTCGAGGGCTTGGCGCGCTTCATTGGCAATCGCCACTTCTGAACCGCTTGCAAATAAGACGACCTGAGGCGCCGCTGACGCGTCTTCGAGGATATAACCACCTTTGGCAGATTTATTCTCAGCGATCGCATCACCCAAACGCAATTGCGGCAGGCCTTGGCGGCTGAGCGCCAATACGGACGGTGTGCCCTCAGACGTCATGGCCAATTCCCACGCTTCTGCTGTTTCAACAATATCAGCGGGGCGGAAGACATTCACATTTGGCATCGCACGCAACGAGGCAATATGCTCAACAGGTTGGTGTGTTGGACCATCTTCACCCAAGCCAATAGAATCATGCGTCATCACATAAATTACACGCTGCTCCATCAGCGCGGAGAGGCGGATAGAGGGGCGGCAATAATCAGTAAAGACAAGGAATGTGCCACCAAAAGGAATAAGGCCGCCATGAAGCGCGATACCATTCATCGCCGCTGCCATGCCATGTTCTCGCACACCATAATGCACATAAGTGCCCGCATAATTATCAGCGCTGAAAATGGCATGCTCGCCGACTTTTGTGTTGTTTGAGCCTGTCAAATCCGCAGAGCCGCCAAACATCGCAGGGACATAGGGCAGAAGGGCTTCAATCGCTTTTTGGCTCGCCACTCTTGTAGCTGGTGCTTGCGGCTCGCCCGCGGCTAATTTGGCCTTATAGGCCGCAATGCCGTCTGCGACAGCTTGTGAGACATCACCTGATTCGAGCGCTTCGAGCTGGGCTTTATGCGCAGAAGCGCCCAAGCGTGAATGCCAGGCGGCAAACGCGTCACCGCCAGCAGTGCCAAGTGCGCGCCATGCGGCTAGGATATCAGCAGGGACGTCAAAGGGGGCATGTGACCACCCCAACGCCTCTCTTGTGCCAGCAATCTCATCACCACCTAACGGGGCGCCATGGATACCAGATGTTCCTTTTTTCGTCGGGGCACCATAGCCAATGACAGTCTTACAGCGAATCAATGTCGGGCGGTCATCACCTTTTGCTTCGCTAATCGCTGCAGACACGGCATCGCCATCATGACCGTCACAAGCAAGTACTTGCCAGCCATAAGCTTCAAAGCGCGCGGTTGTGTCTTCTGAGACAGTGATGCTTGTTGGGCCATCGATTGAAATACCGTTATCATCGAACAATACAATGAGACGACCAAGCTTCAAATGCCCTGCCAAAGAGGCAGCTTCATGGCTGATGCCTTCCATGAGACAGCCATCACCAGCAATGACATAGGTGTAATGATCGACAAGCTCATCACCAAATAGTGCATTTTTATGACGCTCTGCCATGGCCATCCCAACGGCATTTGCGATGCCTTGGCCAAGTGGCCCTGTTGTGGTTTCGATACCTGTGGCATGGCCATATTCAGGGTGACCGGCTGTTTTGGCGCCCCATTGCCGGAATGATTTCAGCTCATCGAGCGTCATATCTTCATAGCCGGTTAAATAGAGCAGGGAATAGATAAGCATAGACCCGTGGCCAGCTGATAGAACAAAGCGATCCCGGTTCGGCCATTTTGGATTCTGTGGGTCAAAGGACATATGGTCAGCAAATAATGCTGTGGCTGCATCAGCGATGCCCATAGGCATGCCGGGGTGCCCAGATTTCGCGGCTTCAACCGCATCCATTGATAACGCACGAATAGCGTTCGCCATATCTTGCCGTGACACTGACATTCCTTCACTCTCCTCGAAAATGGTGCGAAACTGAACGATGTGCACGATGTTCAGCGTCGCTGCAATTGCGGGCGCATAATGATACAAAAAACCAAGCCTCGTCAAATGCTTAGTTTGTCAAAAAACATGACGAATTCGGGAGAAAAATGGAACTTTGACTAGGGCGTATGCAAGCAAAGGTGAAAGACGCGCTGCAACGATTTGTGATGGTTGAATTTTTCGGAAAATCAAGTATGATTTTATAATGGCCGTCTCGCCCGCATGCGTGATAGCCTATCAGGCAGGCATGATAATAGCTGGTGACATATTTTTGCCTTACTAGCTGCCTATCATCCTCACATTACGAACTAACGATGGGTAAGATATGTCACGGCTAGATACAGCGCTTTCTGCAATTGAAGCAGCCTTACAGGATTTGCAAGAGGCCGTTGCACAGAAACAGGCAGAGCCAACCGTGATATCAGAATCCGCAACAGGGGATGAGACATCCTCTTCTTCATTGTCATCGGATGAAGTCGCGGCAATGCGTGCAGAACTCCATGATGCGATGGATATTGTCAGGCAAATGCAGCAAACAGATGCTCAGCTAACAGAAGGGGATGCTTCATGAGTGGGTCAATTGTGACCATCCGTGTCAATGGTCAGCCTTATCAGCTAGGGTGTGATGTCGGTCAAGAAGCTGAGATTGAAGCACTTGGCCAGATGGTTGATGATACAGTCTCTCAATTAGCGGGGTCTGTTGGGCAAATTGGCGAATCTCGTTTGCTTGTCATGGCAGCCATTTTGCTCGCTGAAAAAGTGGCTGCAAAAGAGGGTGGTAAACCATCTGAGCTAGCTCAACCACAGGGAGAGCAGCTTGATGAGGCCTCTTTTGAAAGGCTCTCAGCAATAGCGTCACAAATTTCATCACTTGCTGCGTCGCTCAAATAAAACTATGTAATCATCATCATGATGGCTAGACAGTGCGTTAGGTCTTTCAATCCCTGGGACCATAATCTTCTGTAGGGAGCTGCCTCTGATCGGATCGAGGTCTGATTATTGCGGCGCCCACCTGTAACTCAGGTCACAGAAGGATGATCACGCCGACGGCTGGTCCGGCCATCACCCTATTCAAAAGCCCCCGTCTAGAGATAAGGGGTAAGAGATGTGATGATGGATAATCAAGACGCCAAACGCGCCCTTCGCAAGCAAGCAGCGCAAACAAGGCGGCAAGCCTATGAGGCGACTGCGCCAGCCGCCGCTACTGCCTTAGCGGATAAGGCAGATTTTTTATGCGCGCAGTTCTCGCCACAGACTGTGGCAGCCTATTGGCCCATCAAGTCAGAGATTGATCCCATCCCGCTAGCACAGGCGTTGATGGTACAAGGCATCGCCATTGGGCTGCCTATCACACCCCAAGAAGGCTTGCCGCTTGCCTTTCATCACTGGCAAGAAGGTGAAGCGCTAGAAGATGGGCCTTATGGTACAAAACAGCCGGCTGCTTCTGCGCCTCAGCTCCTACCAGATTTGATTTTAGCGCCACTTCTGGCCTTTGATGTGGCAGGATGGCGTCTTGGCTATGGCGGTGGCTTTTATGATAGAACGCTGGCGGATTTGGAAGCCAAGGGTCATCAGTCACATATTATTGGCGTGGCATTTGACGAACAGCAAGTCGACGCAGTGCCAATTGGTGTTTATGATAAACCGCTCTCGGCTATCTTGACGCCAACAAGATTTATCAAAGTGCAAGCAGATTAGATTGCGCTCAGACAATGTGGAAAGAGTAACAAAGTCATGCGGTTATTGTTTTTAGGCGATATTGTCGGGCGTGCAGCACGCAAAGCGGTTATTGAAGAGGTGCCGCGTTTACGGCAGGAACTGGCATGTGATGCCATCGTTGTGAATTGCGAAAATGCCGCTGGTGGCTTTGGGGTTACGCCTGCTATTTGTGATGACTTATTCGACGCTGGCGTTGATGTGCTGACCTCAGGTAACCATATTTGGGACAAGGCTGAAATTTCACCCTATCTGCAACAACAGCCGCGCCTGTTGCGGCCTGCCAATATGGCGCGGGAATTTCCTGGCTCAGGCGTCATTATTCACACTTTACCAAATGGCCAGACACTGGCCGTGATTAATGTCATGGCAAATTTATTCATGGCTGATAATGATAATATGTTTGCCTGTTTAGATAAAATATTAAACAGCATGAGCTTGGGACGGGATGCTGATGCGATTATGGTTGATGTGCATGGCGAAGCGACTTCCGAAAAGGTAGCGGCAGGGCATTTTTGTGATGGCCGCGTCTCATTTGTGGTGGGCACACATACGCATATTCCGACCTCTGATTTACGCATTTTGCCGCAGGGGACAGCCTATCAAACAGATGCAGGAATGTGCGGCGATTATCAATCTGTCATTGGTATGGAACCTGAAGTTGCCGTTAGTCGCTTTACTGGTGTGAAATCTGGTCGCTTGTCAGTGGCGCTTGGTCCGCCCACATTGTCTGGTGTGTTCGTTGATATTGATGACCAAACAGGTCTAGCGCGGTCTGTTGCGCCACTGCGTCGTGGTGGTGTGCTCTCGCAAGCTTGATAGCGGTATGATAGCTTGTGAAAACATCATAGATCTCTTGCCCCGCATCTTGCTTCTTGCTAAGACAAAATCAAATCAAAACATGACATGATAACAGGTGGTATCTCATGGCAGGCCATAGTAAATTTAAGAATATTCAGCACCGAAAAGGCGCGCAGGATAAAAAGCGTGCGAAGGTCTTTTCTCGTCTTGGTAAAGAATTAACTGTGGCAGCGCGCGCTGGAACAGATGCGGCGGCCAATCCTCGTTTGCGGACTGCTTTGGCGGCTTGTCGTGCGGCTAATATGCCAAAAGATAATATCGAACGCGTTTTGAAAAAAGCAGAAGGCGGCGAAGGCGAGCTATATGAAGAAATCCGTTATGAGGGCTATGGCCCTGGCGGAACGGCGCTTATCGTGGAAGCGATGACAGATAACCGCAATCGTACAGCATCAGAGGTGCGTGCCGCCTTTAACAAATATAACGGCTCTCTTGGCGAGACAGGTTCCGTAAGCTTTATGTTTGACCGTGTGGGCGAAATCATGTTTCCCGCGGACGTCACCGATGCTGATAGCATGTTTGAAGCAGCCTTAGAGGCTGGTGCTGATAATGTAGAATCTGACGAAGATGGACATATTATTACATGCGCGATGGAAGATTTTAACACCGTGCGTGATGCGTTGGATGAGGCCTTTGGCTCACCAGAAGAAGCGGCTATCGTGTGGAAGCCTCAAAATACGGTTGATGTTAATGTTGACCATGCCAAAGGCTTGATAAAGTTAATGGAAGTGTTGGACGATAATGATGACGTGCAGTCCATTGCCTCCAACTTTGATATTTCCGATGAGGTTATGGCAGCGCTTGATAGCTAGGCTATAACAGAAAGGCATCAGAATGCGGATGCTTGGCATTGATCCCGGAATGGCCTGCACAGGTTGGGGGATTGTTGAACAGAATGGTCATGAGTTACGTCATTTAGGGCATGGCCAAATCCGCACGACAACATCTGATGCCGACCATCACCGTCTTGATGTCATTTTCCGAGGTATCACAGCTGTCTGTGACGAATTTGCCCCTGATGCCGCATCTATTGAATCTGTCTTTGTCTCAAAGAACCCGCAATCAGCCCTGAAACTTGGGATGGCGCGTGGTGTGGCAATGGCCGCCTGTGCGTCGCAAGGCCTCTTATTAAATGAAGTGGCGCCACGCTTGGCTAAAAAAGCCGTGACCGGCACAGGGCGGGCTGATAAAAAGCAAATGCAAGCGATGGTCGCGCATCATCTCGGCATCACCCCTAAAGGAGCTGATGCAGCGGATGCGCTTGGTTTAGCAATTGCAGGCTTGCATCATGCCGCGAATGGCGCTTTGCTAGATGACAGGCAAGCACGCGGTGGCTCCGGTCTCGCAGCTGCAATTGCCGCGGCATTGGCAAAAGAAGACGGCAAAGGGTAGCTTTGAGATGATTGCACATTTACGTGGACAGCTAGCTGCCAAAACCACCAACCAAGCAGTGATTGATGTGGGGGGTGTCGGCTATCTTGTGACAGCCTCGCAGCGAACTCTTGACGCCATTGGCGATGTTGGCGGAGACATCACCCTTCTGACAGATATGGTGGTGCGCGAGGATTCTATGACCTTATTCGGCTTTGCCTCTGTCCAAGAAAAAGATACCTTTACCCTATTGCAAACCGTCCAAGGTGTCGGCGCAAAGGCTGCGATTGCCATCCTGTCAGCGCTTTCACCCGCTGAGGTTGAAGAAGCCATCATGGCAGGTGACAAAGCGATGATCACACGCGCAGATGGGATCGGGCCTAAGATTGCGACACGGATTGTCAATGAATTGGCCGAAAAATTGGGCAAGTTGCGGGCGCTTTCTCCTGCTCCTGCCGCTACTGCGGGTGGGGCGCCTATATCAAGTGAAGCGGGGGCGGCATCAGCCAAAGATGCTGCGATGACAGATGCGCTATCTGCTTTGGTGAATTTAGGCTATGGCAGAGCAGAGGTCTGGTCTGTCTTACGTGAGGTGGCATCAGCTGAGGATATGCCCACAAGTCAAAGTCTTATCGCAGCGGCCCTGCGCAAGCTTGGTACAAAGTTATAAGAGAGGCGATACGGTTACATCATGAATGAGCAGCCAGATACACGCCTTACGTCCGCCCATGATATTGAGCCAACCGAGCGCTTGGATCAAGCGTTGCGTCCAAAGACACTTGAGGAATTTATTGGCCAAGGGGCAGGCCGCCAAAATCTTGAGATGTTTATTGCAGCTGCGCGTGGACGAGGCGAAGCTATGGATCACCTCTTGCTACATGGCCCGCCAGGTCTGGGTAAGACCACCATGGCCCAAATTATTTCAACTGAATTAGGTACAGGATTTCGGGCGACATCTGGCCCTGTAATAGCACGTGCGGGCGATCTCGCCTCTTTGCTGACTAATCTGGCGCCGAATGATGTGTTATTCATCGATGAAATTCATCGCCTAAATCCGGCGGTGGAAGAAGTGCTGTATCCCGCGATGGAAGATTTCCAGCTTGATCTGATGATCGGCGAGGGGCCATCAGCGCGATCTGTCCGAATTGATCTGCCGCCTTTCACTTTGGTTGGCGCCACGACGCGGGCAGGGCTTCTGACAACGCCGTTGCGTGATCGCTTTGGTATACAGATGCGAATGCAATTTTACGGGCCAGATGAATTAGCTGTGATTTTGCTCGCACAAGCGCAAAAATTAAAGCTGGAGCTCAGCGATGATGGTGCGTTGGAGATTGCGCGCCGTGCCAGAGGAACGCCTCGCATTGCCGGGCGGTTGCTGCGTCGCGTCCGCGATATTGCCACCGTCGAAGGCGCTGACATTGTTGATGCTGCCTTGGCAGATAAGGCCTTGCTGCGCTTGGATGTGGATGAACAAGGGCTTGATCATATGGATAGACGCTATCTTGGCGCCCTTGTAGACCATTATGGTGGGGGACCTGTAGGTGTTGAAACACTGGCCGCGGTGCTGGCAGAACAACGCGACATGCTTGAAGAGGTGATTGAGCCCTATCTGATGCAAACAGGCTTATTAATGCGGACACCACGTGGCCGTTGTTTATCACGCACCGGTTGGGATTATTTAGGTCTAACGCCACCAGCCTCTGCCAGCCAACAGCTTGAATTACTTGCCAACGTGACCCCTGATGAGGGAGGCGGTGAATGAGTGATATCTTAGCGCGGCTTTGTCCACCATCTGCCTCAGCGATGCTGGATGGTTGGATTGAGGGGGAGGCGCATCTTTACCCGCTACTCGTCCAATTTGAAGACACAGATGCGGGTGGAATTGTGTATCACGCGAATTATTTGAGTTTTGCGGAACGTGGACGGTCAGGGTGGTTGCGTTGCCTAGGTATTTCCCAACAAAGCTTCCTGCAGGACCAAAAGGTGGGCTTTGTTGTCCGCCGTGCCACGCTTGATTATCAACGACCAGCCCATCTTAATGATGAGGTGATTGTTGAAACAAGATTACAATCGGGCTCAGCCGTGCGGATGATAGCAGATCAGACCATTCGTGGGGTGGAAGAGGGGAAAAAAGTGACGGATGGTCATATTTTCGCCAAGGTTGAAGTAGAGATTGTCATGGTAAATGAGATAGGCCGCCCTATCCGTTTTCCGAAAGAGATTTTTGCCAAGATGATGCCAGAGGGATAATCCCGCAATATGAGTCATCATCTGAAGCAAAAGAGAGGCATGTGCCCATCTGGGTAACATGACAGATAGTATGAAGGGTCAGGATGGGGAGTCGCAATGACCGAGGTTGATTTAAATGTGGTGCAGTCAGGTCATGACCTGACAATTATGGGGCTGTTCTGGGCAGCTGATCCCCTCGTAAAATTCGTGATGATTTTGCTCGTGGCAGCCTCCATTTGGTGTTGGGCTATCATTTTCGACAAGGTGGTCAGCCTACGCCGTGAAGCGCGTCGCTGCGCTGAATTCGAAGATGAATTTTGGTCAGGCGGCTCATTAGACAGGCTCTATGACGAGACAGGCGCAAACCCAGATAATGCCCAAGCGCGGGTATTTGCGGCCGCAATGCGGGAATGGCGTCGTGCGTCTGCGCGCGGCCTTACCTCATCGGGTCGTGCTGATCTCAAAGCTTCACTTGTTGACCGCATTGACCGTTCGATGAATTTTACCATCACAAGAGAGATGGATAAGCTGGAAAAGGGCTTAAATTTTCTGGCCTCTATTGGCTCTGTTTCACCCTTTGTGGGGCTGTTTGGCACGGTCTGGGGCATCATGAATGCGTTCCAATCTATTGCTGAGTCCAAAAATACCTCTCTCGCCGTAGTTGCACCAGGTATTGCTGAGGCATTATTTGCCACCGCTCTTGGTCTTGCAGCCGCGATCCCAGCCGTGGCGGCTTACAACAAATTTGCAGGTGACATTCAGCGACGTGCCGCCTCTCTTGAGACATTTGCGTCTGAGTTCTCTACCTTGCTAGCGCGCCAGCTTGATGAGGGGAGCCAGTAAATGGGGGCCCAGCTCAATAAACCAGGTGGGGCAGGCCGGGGGCGCCATCGCCCCATGGGAGAGATTAATGTTACTCCCTTTGTGGATGTGATGTTGGTGCTATTGATCGTCTTTATGGTTACAGCGCCTCTCTTGACGGTTGGTGTGCCAGTTGATTTGCCAAAAACTAAGGCTGGTCAAATTTCTGCAGATGCCGCGCCTTTGGTTGTGTCTCTTCAGGCTGATGGGCAATTATATTTGCAAGAAACACCGATTGACCCAGAGACCTTAATCCCACGCTTGTCAGCTATTTCAGAGGCAAACCCTGATATCCGCATCTTCGTGCGAGGCGATCGGACCATTGCCTATGGCGAGGTTGTGCAAGTAATGGGGCGGATTCAAAATGCGGGTTTTAGCCGTGTGGCTCTCGTCGCGGAACTGCCTCAGGAAGGATAAAAGCACCCGATGATGCGTCCTGTTGCAATATCACTTGGCGTTCACATTGCCGTTGTGGCGGTGATGACTGTCAGCTGGCCATCTTTTCAAAAAGATGAGCTCAATGATGAACGTCTTGTCATCATTGATATGGTTGATGTGGCCGATATCACGAATATTGCAGATGCCTCAGATGGTAGCC
Organism: uncultured Alphaproteobacteria bacterium; assembly: GCA_937924895.1. Lineage (GTDB taxonomy): Bacteria > Pseudomonadota > Alphaproteobacteria > Puniceispirillales > Puniceispirillaceae > UBA685. The sequence continues at coordinate 70,750 of CALEYP010000097.1, read as the reverse complement.
CTAAAGATGAGATAGATCAGGAAAAAACAGTTCGTAAAAAGGCACCACCGCCGCCACCGCCACCACCACCGCCGCCACCGCCAACGCCAGAGGCACCAACGCCAGAACCTGCGCCAGCGCCAAAGCCTGTTGATGTGGCAGCAGAGATTTTGCCTGACAAAAACCAGCCAGAGGTGAAGCAAGAGCCAAAGCGTAATGTGCCGAAACCGCCCCCACAACGGCCAAAGCCGCCAAAGCCGAAGGCAAAACCAAAGCCAGAGGCAAAACCGGTGCCCAAGCCAAAGCCAAAGCCAAAGCCTGACTTGTCAAAGGTGAATAAACTCGCCAAAGCCTCAGAACAGGATAAAAAGCGGCAAGAAGCTGCCACAGGTGTGTTGCAGAATTTAGCTAAGATCCAAAAGGCACAGGAAGCGAAAAAGGCACAAGAGCAAAAGGTAAAAAAACAAGAAGCGCAAAGCAAAGTCGCGTCAAATCTCTCTAACGTGATATCGCAGGTGAAGACAGATAAGCCATCAGAGGCAGCAACAGCTCGGATAACGATCTCAGAGCTTGACCGGTTGCGTCTTCATATTTCGAGCTTCTGGAATCCGCCTCCTGGGGCAGCAAGTGCTGATAGGTTGAAGGTAGATATTTATGTAAGGCTGGATCCTGATGGTACAGTGCTTGAAGCCAGCGTTGAGGACACAAAACGCTATAATGGGGACCGTGTGTTCCGCGCGGCGGCAAATGCCGCATTACGTGCGGTGTTGGATGCGTCGCCACTGCCATTGCCAGAAGAGAAATATGACCAGTGGAAAGAATTCATCTTTGGGTTTGACCCACGCTTTATTTCAGGTTGAAACATCGCGTGAAATCAGGACAATATGACAGGCCGCACTATGCGAGACCTATCGGAAAAGGGATAAAATCAATGATGCGTCATCTTACCATTTTCGTGATGCTTCTGTCATTTATCGGCAGCCCCCTCACATCGTCACTTGCGCAAACCTTGCGCCTTGACATTACTGATGGACAAGTGGCGCCTATCCCGATTGCCATTGCTGAATTCACAGGGCTTGATGGCCAACCAAGTCAGGTAGGGCGCCAAATCTCACAAATCATTTCTGATGATTTAGCAAGCTCGGGGCAATTCAAACCTGTTGATTCTGCGGCGTTTATCGCACCGCCTGAATCGCCAAAATTACGCCCAGACTTTAATGATTGGACCCCTCTAGGCGTCAAAGGCCTCCTTATCGGGTCAGCTTATATTGATGATGCAGGCGCACTTCAGGTTGAATTTGTATTGTGGGACGTGGTGGCCCAGCGTGATATCACAGCTGGTGGGGGCGCAGCTGCTCGTGAAGGGTTGCGCCGTCTGTCTCATCAGATTGCTGACTTCGTCTATGAAGAATTCACCGGTGATGCGGCCTATTTCGATACGCAAATCGTCTATGTGTCTGAATCAGGACCTGCTGATAAGCGGGTAAAACGTCTCGCTATCATGGACCAAGATGGTCCTACTCATAGGTTCCTGACGTCTGGCTTTGATTTGGTGCTGACGCCTCGTTTCTCAGCAACTGCGCATGAAATCGCCTACCTTAATTACTTTAATGATGAGCCGAACGTCTATCTGCTGGATGTCGCAACGGGGAGAACCGAACGTGTGGGCTCTTTTCCAGGCATGACATTTGCGCCCCGCTTTAGCCCAGATGGTGATGCGCTTATCATGTCGCTAGCCGAAGATGGTATGACAGACATCTATGAGATGGATTTAAAGACCCAGACCATCGACCGTCTGACGAGATCGCCGTCTATTGATACCTCGCCGTCTTACAGCCCTGATGGCAGCCAGATTGTCTTTAACTCTGACAGGGGCGGAAGCCAGCAACTTTATGTGATGAATCGCAATGGCAAAAATGTCCGCCGCATCAGCTATGGTGATGGCCGTTATGCTACACCTGTATGGTCACCGCGCGGCGATATTGTGGCCTTTACAAAAATGGTGCGCGGCGAATTTTACATCGGTGTAATGAATATTGATGGCTCTGGTGAACGGCTTTTGGCACGTGGCTTTTTGGTGGAAGGTCCCACTTGGGCGCCAAATGGTCGTGTGTTGATGTATTTCAAACAAGAGCCATTGAATGAAGATGGCACAGGCGGAGAGGTGGCGCTCTACCGTGTAGATATCACGGGGTTTAATGAGCGCCGAATTATCACCCCAGCTGATGCCTCAGACCCGGCTTGGTCACCGCTTTTGCGTTAGCCAGCTATCTCTATCCTTGCCTTCTTCTCATATTATTGCTATGCGGTGGGGCAAGTTATGCCATTATTTAGGGGCTGAACGGTTTTTCTTGTTGAATTAAATCGCCTTTTCCCGAATAGTGGAACAAGTTTACGCCTGACTGATCACCGGGCGTGTAAAATCGCGATTTGACAGGCCGCTCAATGGTCCGGTCATATTATTGGGAGCAACATATGTTCAGACCTTTACTTACACTCGCAGCCGCTACCTTTTTGCTAGCCGCTTGTGAAACAGCTTCAACTATTTCTGAAGAAGCCGCTAGCAGCGCAGATTCAGGTGCCACAAGCGCCTCATCATCTTCAACAAGCACAGCTTCTGAAGCCTCATCATCATCTTCTTCTTCAGCTGCGTCAGCTGCAGCAGCAGAAGCGTCAGCGCTTGAGCAAGCCCGCGGCGAATTGATGACAATCGGCGACACTGTCCTATTCGGCTTTGACTCATCAGCCCTATCTGCTGATGCAATGGCGACTTTGGACAAGCAAGCTGCCTTCTTGAACGCTAAGCCAGCCTTGCGCGTGAAGATTGAAGGCCATGCTGATGAGCGCGGCACAAGAGAATATAACCTTGCTCTTGGTGAGCGTCGTGCCTCAGCTACACGTGACTATTTGGTTGCACGCGGCGTTGATGGCTCACGCATCCGTATCGTATCATATGGTAAAGAGCGTCCAGCTGTTGTTGGGTCAAACGAAGAGGCATGGGCTAAGAATCGTCGTTCTGTGACAGTTCTGAACTAATCCTCATCGACCATGAATGAGAAAGGCCTTGTACCAACAAGGCCTTTTTTTTGCCGTAATCATTTTGCACATATAAGGTTCCTATCCAAAATATATCCGGGAATGGGCGAAACACTTTATCCCACACATTATTTTGCTATAGTGAAGCCAGTCTGAAGTTCGAAAAGGGTTTGTTATGTTTGTGCGCCAGCTTTCTCACTCACGCGCTCTCTTTGCTATGATGTGTCTTGTGCCACTCTTGGTGATAGCACATCTATCGCCAGCCTTTGCGCAATCATCAGACTCAAATGCGACCCTATTGGCGCGCCAGCAAATGCGTTTGAACAATGTTGAAGATAGCCTCAAAGATGTTCGTGGCGCGATGGAAACCGAATTGCGCGCGATGCGTCTTCAGATTGAGCAAATGACTGGCTCAACCACAGCCAATAGTTCTGCGCAAGCTGCATCTATGAAAGATTTAAAGGCGCAAATCGCTGAATTATCAGACACATTAGATATCTTTAACCAACGCTTGCGCCGCGCCATCGAATTATCATCAGATGTTGAGTTCCGTGTGTTGCGGCTTGAAAAGCGGATGCAGACGCTGCTGAATTTATCTGGTGATAATCTTGCAACGGCTGTTTTGCAGGATGATGCCATCGCCCAAGGAGATAACCCCTCTGTTGCACTGAGCCGCGATGAAGATACTGGGGGATCAACCTGGACGGTAGAGAAAGATGAGGCAGTCGCTGAGGAGCTCGCAAAAGTCGCACCGGCAGATAATCAGACAGACGATAATGCTACTCTCGCTGCCACAGAAGCTGCGGCCGAGGACGCAAGTGACCCAGTCACGTCTGACAATGAAACAGCGATAAGTGCCGCAGATGATGAACAGCCAGCAACTGACGCTGCCGCTAGTGACGAGGCGCCAGAGTTAGAGGTGCCGGCTTCTGTCTTGCCAGAAGGTAGCCCAGAAGAGCAATATCGCTTTGCGCTTGGACGCGCCTTGCAGAATGATCTTGAAACTGCGGAGGCCGCATTTGCAGAATTCCGCACAACTCATCCTGATCATGAACGCTCAGCAGATGTATTATATTGGCTAGGCCGTGTGCAATTCATCCAAGGCCAGTATGAAAAATCAGCCATGACCTTTACTGAATTTAATTCTGAATATCAGTCTGATTCACGTCTGCCAGATGCGATTTTGATGATTGCAGAATCAGTGGCAAATTTCGCCACAGCTGAACAAGCCTGCCAAATTTTCAAAGATTTGCCGCAATTGCTTGACCAGCCCCCTGAATCCTTCACGAAGCGCCTTGATGAGCTTAACCAAAAAGCGGCCTGTGCCACCTCTTAAGGGACAGGCGCAGCTTACCGCCGATATTCATCGGCTCGCCCGTATATTATCACGAGATAATCGGGGGCAAACGTGGTTTGTGGCCTTGTCGGGGGGACCTGACTCGCTCGCACTTGCTTATCTGCTTGCCTCAATTGCGCCGCAACATAATGCATCGGTGACAGCGTTAATTGTCAATAACCGCTTGCGTCCTGAGGCTACCGAAGAAGCCGAATCTGTAGCGCAGACGGCAAAGGAGATGGGTCTTGAGGCCCAGCTTCTAACTGTGACGGCGCAACCGCCTGAAAGAGGATTGGCGGCATGGGCGCGCACACAGCGCTATCAGCTTTTGTTATCCTATGCACGGGCGCATCATGGTGTGATTTGGTTGGCGCATCATGGCGATGATCAGGCTGAGACAGTGGCTATGCGCCTGTCTCATGATAGTGGGCTAGCTGGTCTGTCGGGCATGAAAGAGATAAGCTATCGCGCTTTCGTGCCTCTGCTAAGGCCGGCGCTGGCCTATCCAAAACAGCTATTTTATGAAATCTGTGATGCGCATGATTTGCCATTTATTGAAGATCCAACCAATCGTAACAAGCATTTTGAAAGGGTGCGCTGGCGTCAATTTTTCGAAGCTGCCCCACAGGCAAAACAAGAGTGCGAGAGACTGCAAAATCTAGCGCAACGCCTGACATCTTTGACAGAGACGGCTGTGAAAGAGTGGGTAGGTCAGCATGAGTTACGCAGTGACCATCCCTTGCAATCCTTATGGATGTGCTTACCGCTCTCAGCCTTTGAGGCGTTGTCACCTGCAGAACAGCGCCATGTGATGAGCTATGCGATCCATCATATTGGACGGACGCCTTATCCGCCATCTCCAGCAGCGATTGACAGGGCCATTTTGCGTCTGCATCAGACGGGACATGCGACAATTAGCTACAGCCTATGGCGCAAGGAAGGCGAGAGGCTCCTCATCTTGCCAGAGAGTGGGCGTCCTCGTTCATTGCCATCTCTGTCAGCGGGTGATGAGTTTATTTTTGAGGATAGGCTTTATCTGCGGAGTGCAAGTGCTGGCCAGCTTAATAGCCTTGATGATGCGGTTTGGGCCGCGTTGCCATCTGATGACCCATTACGGCGGGCTTTGGCAGGTGTACCAGTTGAGGTGCGCCGCATCTTTGTCGCTTTTCATCCCCTTGACGAACGAGGGGGGAATACCCACATTAAGGATACCGTCACCCAAGATGGGATCCCTCAAGAGGATTGGCCAGACGCAGGGCTTGCGCTCTACCCTATTGGCCGGTTACTTGAGACACCATCTTAGCGCAGTCTCACAAATCACCATGTCGATTAGGCATGAATTTGTAACAATAGAAAGTTAGCCCACGTGAATAATCTCGGTCGTAACATTTTTATTTGGATCATCATCGGCGTTGCTGTGATGTCATTATTTAACTTGTTCCAAAACCCGACCTCTAATACGTCTGGGCGAAATGTTGCCTATTCTGATTTGGTTGCGACAATTGAATCGGGGGATGTGGAGCAGGCTATCCTTGAAGGGCCAAATATCACAGCGATTACCAAAAGTAACCAGCAAGTGAAATCCTATGTCCCAGAAGGCGCTGACATTGTATCAGTTCTGACAGAAAATGATGTGCGTATCGAAGCACGTCCCGATGAAAGCAATATGCCTGGGTTCTTCTCTGTGTTGCTATCTTGGTTCCCAATGCTGCTCTTTATCGGTGTATGGATTTTCTTCATGCGTCAAATGCAAGGCGGCGGACGTGGTGGCGCGATGGGGTTCGGTAAGTCACGCGCTAAATTACTAAATGAGGCGCATGGGCGGGTTACATTTGATGACGTGGCTGGCATTGACGAAGCCAAAACAGAATTAGAAGAAGTTGTAGAGTTCCTCAAAGACCCAGGAAAGTTCCAACGCCTTGGCGGTAAAATTCCAAAGGGTGTGCTTTTGGTGGGCCCTCCAGGCACCGGTAAAACATTGCTCGCGCGTTCTGTCGCTGGCGAGGCAAATGTTCCATTTTTCTCAATCTCTGGCTCTGACTTTGTGGAAATGTTTGTGGGTGTTGGCGCAAGCCGTGTGCGTGACATGTTCGAACAGGGCAAAAAAAGCGCCCCATGTATCATTTTTATCGATGAAATTGATGCGGTTGGTCGCCATCGTGGTGCCGGCCTCGGTGGTGGTAATGATGAACGTGAACAAACTTTGAACCAGATGCTTGTTGAGATGGATGGTTTCGAGGCAAATGAGGGTGTTATTTTGGTCGCGGCGACAAACCGTCCAGATGTTCTTGACCCTGCTTTGTTGCGCCCTGGCCGTTTTGACCGACAAGTTGTTGTGCCAAACCCAGATTTGCTTGGCCGTGAGCGTATTTTGAAAGTTCACATGCGCAAAACACCATTGGCCAATGATGTTGAACCACGTGTGATTGCGCGCGGTACACCAGGTTTCTCAGGCGCTGATTTGGCTAATCTTGTGAATGAGGCGGCCTTGCTAGCCGCTCGTAAAGGGCGTCGCACTGTCTCAATGGCTGAATTTGAAGAAGCCAAAGATAAGGTGATGATGGGCTCTGAGCGTCGGTCAATGGTGATGACCGATGATGAAAAGCGCCTAACGGCCTATCATGAGGCAGGTCACGCCGTGGTGGCGCTGCATTTGGCGGCATCCGACCCAATCCATAAGGCAACGATTATTCCTCGTGGCCGGGCCCTCGGTATGGTGATGCGTCTGCCAGAAGGGGATCGTGTGTCTCTTGCTTATGACAAAATTCTGGCTGATTTGCGTGTAGCATGTGGTGGTCGTATTGCCGAAGACCTCATCTTTGGCTCTGAGAAGATCACGACAGGTGCCTCAAGCGATATTCGTATGGCCACAGATATGGCACGCCGCATGGTCACAGAATGGGGTATGTCAGATAAGCTGGGATTCCTTGCTTATGCAGGCGACGAACAAGAAGTATTCCTTGGCCGGTCTGTTACGCAACAGAAAAATGTGTCTGAGACCACAGCGGATTTGATCGATGCCGAGGTGCGCCGCATTGTTGATGAAGCCTACCAAGATGCCGAAAATATCCTAAAGACTCACAATGATGAGTTGGAAAATCTGGCACAAGGCCTTCTCGAATATGAGACGCTAAACGGCGAAGAGATCAAAATCATTGTGGAAGGGGGGACCATCTCACGCAAGGATGCGAATGATGATGAGCCACCAACAGAGCCGCGTGCGAAAAAGCCACGTGCTGGTCTGCCAACAGGTGGTCGTCGGACAAGCAAACCTTCAGGTGAGCCTGCTGGTCCTGATCAAGCATAAATGGCATTAACCTATCTTTCTGAACCACAGGCCGTTCTGCCAGGGCAAAGCTACTGGTTGCGGCCTGTGAACCTAATTCGCTGGTCTGATCCCGCCCGCAATAGCTCTCATTTTCGACTTGCTGGTGGCTGGATGGGCTTTTCGCATCTAGACCTTATCACTGAGGATGGTGCTGATTATTGTGCCTATCGCCTCTCTGTTCATGAGTGGCTAGCCCTGATGAGCGATAAAATAGAGGCTGAGGCGCGTCTTCAAAGGCTTACTGCGCCACGGCCCGATTTTGCTGGCTTATCCATGGCAGAGCCTCATGTAATGGGGATTGTAAATGTGACCCCTGATAGTTTTTCAGATGGCGGTCAGCATTATCAGACAGATGATGCGATTGCTGGCGCATTGGCGATGCAAGAGGCAGGTGCGACCATCCTAGATGTTGGGGGGGAATCAACCCGCCCTGGCGCTGAAATTGTTGGTGCTGAGGCTGAAATTGCGCGTATCTCGCCGGTGATTGAGGCATTGACGAAAGCCGGCCACATTGTCTCGGCTGATACGCGTCATACCCAGGTTATGGGCGCGGCATTGCGTGCTGGTGCTCCTATTATTAATGATGTTGGGGGATTTCGCGATAGTGGCGCACCAGAGATGGTGGCAGAGGCCTATCATCTGAATGCTCAAACAGGGTTCGCGATTGCCATGCATATGCAGGGTACGCCTGAAACTATGCAGGCCAACCCACATTATCAGTTTGCGCCTATTGATGTGTATCGGTGGCTTGAAGAGCGGATTCAGGTGTTGTTAGAAGCTGGTCTACCCTTAAGTCATATTGCGATTGACCCAGGATTTGGTTTTGGCAAAACACCAGCCCATAATATTGAGCTCATCCAATGGACGAGCTTGTTCCATGGACTTGGTGTGCCGTTACTTATCGGTGTATCTCGTAAATCTACCATCGCTAAATTATCACGAGATGAGCCAGCAACAGAACGGCTTGGGGGCTCGCTTGCTCTGACGCTTCATGCGGTGCAAGCTGGTGCACAGCTTGTGCGGACTCATGATGTTGCTGAGACAAAACAGGCGCTCACCCTATACCTTGCCTAGCCAAACGAGCTGAGGCTAGACTTGCATCGCAGAGCTACCTATAGTGCGAGGCGCTATAGAATTTCATCGCTAGAGGTGTCAGATGGCTGGTATATTTGGAACGGATGGCGTACGCGCTCGCATTAATACAGGTCCGATGCGTGCCGAAGCCATTGTGCGTTTGGCCCTCGCATCTGGACGTTGGTTTGTCGATAAATACGCCAAGAATGATGCCCCCCCGATCGTTGTGATTGCCAAAGATACCCGCTTGTCTGGTTATATGATTGAATCAGCTTTGGTCGCTGGTTTCACTTCAATTGGTATGGATTGTAAGTTACTTGGCCCAGTGCCAACAGCCACCGTATCTTTCATGGTCAAACAGATGGGAGCTCATTTAGGTGTGATGATTTCCGCGAGCCATAATCCCTATCATGATAATGGTATTAAATTATTCGGACCTGATGGTCAGAAATTAGATGATGAGATTGAGCTAGAGATTAGTCAGCTTGTCCAGGGGTCTATCGCCTTAACTGAAGCGGATACGATGGGCTATGTGCGCCGGATTCTGGATGCGTCACAATCTTATGTTGAATATGCGGTGCAATCTGTATCTGATGAAGCGCTTCTCAAAGGCCAGAAAGTGGTCGTTGATTGTGCCCATGGCGCTGCCTATCGCACAGCCCCAGAAACGCTTGCTGCGCTTGGTGCGACTGTGATCCCTCTCTACATAGACCCAGATGGGCTCAATATTAATGATGGTTGTGGGGCGGTATCACCCGCTAAGATGGCAGAGGCTGTCAAAGCCCATGAGGCTGATTTTGGAATTGCCTTAGATGGTGATGCGGATCGCCTTATTATCGCTGATGAGACAGGCACGATTCATGATGGGGATAAAGTGCTTGGCGCGATTGCAAGTGCCCATCACAGAGACGGGCGCCTCACGGGCGATGTTGTTGGCACCTTGATGACTAATTTGGGGCTGGAGCGCTATTTTGCTGAGAAGAATATCGGATTTGCGCGGGCCAAGGTCGGTGACCGCTATATCTTGGAGATGCTCAAAGCCACTGGTGGGAATCTGGGAGGCGAGGGGTCTGGCCATATTTTGATGCCTGACATTTGTCCGTCTGGTGATGGGCTCATGGCGGCATTGCAACTGGCAGCTGCGCGCGACACAAAAGATCAACCCTTTAGCCAGCTTTTCTCTCTCTATGAGTCCGTGCCACAGACTTTGGTGAATTTGCCCAATATGAATAAAGCGATTCTGGATGATGAGCGTGTCTTAGCTTGTCAGGCCGAGGTGGAAGAGATGCTAGGGGATGAAGGGCGCACATTATTGCGACCATCAGGAACAGAACCACTTATCCGCGTGATGGTTGAGGCGCTCGATCCCAATAAATGCACGCAGGCGATTGACCAGCTGACGAACTGCCTCACAGCGGTGAATGCTGATTACTAAATAATTTGACAAATATGATGTCGCTATATTGACATTTTTAGTCGGATCATTATTTTCATCGGTGGGTCGCTGTCCCCCAACGGACAGTCACATTACTGATGAGGTTTATTATGCTTCCTGCGCGCAAGCCGGTATCGGCACGCTTTTCGTCTGGTCCAACCAAGAAATGTCCAGGCTGGAACCTCACTCAGCTAGATGATATTCATCTCGGTCGTTCACATCGCGCGGCCCAACCCAAAGCTTCCATTACATCTGCAATTGACCGCATGTCAGCCCTTCTTGAGCTGCCAGCCGATTATCGTCTTGGTATTGTGCCAGGCTCTGATACTGGTGCGGTTGAGATGGTGATTTGGTCTCTTTTGGGGCAGCGCGGTGTTGATATTCTGGCATGGGAGTCATTTGGCAAAACATGGGTGAATGATGTAACCAAGCAATTACAATTAGATGATTGCCGTGTATTAGAGGCGGAGTGGGGTCATCTCCCTGCTCTAGAAGATGTTGATTTTTCACGCGATGTTCTGTTCACATGGAATGGTACAACCTCTGGCGTAAAAGTGCCAGATGGGAATTGGATTCCTGATGATAGGGATGGTTTGACAATTGCAGATGCCACTTCGGCCTGTTTTGCGATGCCAATGCCCTGGTCAAAAATTGATATTGCTACCTTTAGCTGGCAAAAATCACTAGGTGGTGAGGGCGCGCATGGCGTTCTTATTCTCTCACCTCGTGCGGTGGCACGTCTTGAAGAACAGGCGCCACCGCGGCCCTTGCCGAAATTATTCCAACTAACCAAAAATGGGAAACTCATTGAGGGTATTTTCCGTGGTGATACGATTAACACCCCCTCATTGTTGGCCATTTCTGACCTCCATATTGCCCTTGATTGGGCAGAATCGATTGGTGGTCTGTCTGCCTTGGTTGAGCGTTCAATGACAAGCTTGGCTCATGTTGAAAAATGGGTTGAGCAAACGCCTTGGGTCTCTTTCCTCTCAGTCTCACCTGAGACTCGCTCAAATACATCCATCTGTTTGTCCATTGTTGATGAAGATGTGAAAGCCCTTGGCCAGACTGAGCAAAATGCCTTTGCCAAACGGATGGTTGCATTATGCGCGGATCAGATGGTGGCTTTTGATATTGGAGCCTATCGCACCGCCCCCGCAGGGTTGCGGATTTGGGCCGGCCCCACGGTGGAACCAGATGATGTGGCGTTGTTGCTGCCTTGGCTTGATTGGGCCTTTGCCACTGTCAAAAACGAATTATTGAATGAAGAGAAGTAGAAATGCCTAAAGTATTAATTAGCGATAAAATCGCCCCAGACGCTGTTGAAATTTTTAAAGAAAGAGGCGTCGAAGTTGACTATAAACCAGGTCTGTCACCAGACGAGCTGTTAGATATTATCGGTGAATATGATGGACTGGCCATTCGCTCTGCCACCAAAGTCACCGAAGAGGTCTTGGCCAAAGCCACGAAGCTTCGTGCTGTCGGACGTGCAGGGATTGGCGTTGATAATGTGGATGTGAAGGCCGCCACCAAAGCAGGTGTCGTGGTCATGAACACACCCTTTGGGAATGCCGTGACCACGGCCGAGCATGCGATCACGATGATGTTGTCGCTTGCGCGCCAAATCCCACAAGCTCATAGCTCTACTGTTGCGGGGAAGTGGGAAAAGTCCAAATTTGTTGGGACAGAAATTAGCGGAAAAATATTAGGCATTATTGGCTGTGGTAATATTGGCGCAATTGTCGCTGATAGAGCGCAGGGACTAAAGATGCGGGTGATTGGTTTTGACCCTTTCTTGACAGAAGAGCGCGCCAAAACACTTGGTATTGAAAAGGTAGAGTTAGACGAGCTATTAGCCCGTGCTGATTTCATCACGCTTCATACGCCTCTGACAGATGCGACACGCAATGTCATTTCGGCTGATGCGCTTCAGAAAACGAAAAAAGGCGTGCGTATCATTAATTGTGCCCGTGGTGGTTTGGTTGATGAATTAGCTTTATGTGCTGCGCTTCATAATGGTCATGTCGCTGGTGCGGCACTTGATGTATTTGCCGAAGAGCCAGCACGTGAGAATGTGTTGTTTGATGCACCTAACTTAATTGTCACACCGCATTTGGGCGCAAGCACAACAGAGGCCCAAGAAAAGGTGGCGCTACAAATTGCTGAACAATTAGCCGATTATCTGACAAAGGGTGCGGTGACAAATGCCTTGAATATGGCATCAGTCACTGCGGAAGAAGCACCGATTTTGCAGCCTTATATGACACTTGGTAAATTGCTAGGCAGTTTCTTAGGGCAAATTGATATGCCGCAAATCAATGCAGTCCGCCTTGAATTTGACGGTAAATCCGCAACCTTAAATGAGACACCAGTACTAGCCTCTACACTTGCCGGTTTGCTTGGCCCAAAGATGGATTCGGTCAATATGGTAAATGCCGCAACGATCGCCTCTGCAAATGGTGTAGCTGTGGCAACGGTGCGTCATGATAGACGGTGCGATTATGAGACATTGCTTCGTCTGACTGTATCATATGAAGGAGGCGAGAGAACCATTGCTGGCACCTTGATTGGTGGTAATAAGCCGCGGATAGTTGAGCTGCAAGATATTGCCGTTGAAGCTGATTTTCCGGCACATTTGCTCTATTTGCGCAATTATGACAAGCCAGGCTTTATCGGCTCACTTGGCTCAGTCTTTGGTGAATTGGGTGTCAATATCGCCACTTTCCATCTTGGCCGTAAGGAAGAGGGCGGCGAAGCTGTGGCGTTGGTTGAAATTGATGGTGATATTTCAGCCGATGTTTTGGAAAAGGTCAAAACCTTGCCACAAGTGGTGCGGGCTGACCATCTTCGCTTTGCTAGCTAGCATGAGGAAAGCATGAAGTTCCGCCTCTGCTGGCTTGCTGTTTTGCGTCATTTTTGCTAATGACGAGGCGATGCGCAAGCAGGGGCGGTATGCCTCAGTGATAATCTCGGTTGCAGTCTGAAGAAAAAAGACTGCCCACGTTAGGAAAAGCGGATGGCCGCAGGCGATAAAAGCACAGATCAACAGACAGGTTTGTTACCCGCAGGCTTGCGAGATGTGCTGCATCCGCAAGCTGAAAATGATGCACGGGCATCTGAGATTATCATGTCTTGCCTTTCTTCTTTCGGCTATCAACGTGTGGAACCGCCGCTGGTGGAATTTGAAGCTAGTTTGCTAAGTGACAAGCGAGGAGCAGCCCTCTCAGATAAGACATTCCGTCTACTCGATCCGCTCTCTCATAAGATGATGGCACTGCGTGCTGATATGACGGCACAGATGGCCCGTATTTCCGGGACAAGGTTGGCGCATCTGCCTCGCCCACTCCGCCTATCCTATTGCGGGGCTGTTATGCGGGTTGTGCCAGACGTCTTAAATCCAGAACGCCAGATGGTCCAAGCCGGCGCTGAATATATTGGGGCATCTGATGCTGTGGCCTGCGCTGAAATGATTTCGCTTGCGGTTCATGCGCTGGGTCAAACAGGGATCACAGAGCTGACAATTGATATGGGCATTCCCTATCTCTTTGATGAAATGATTGGTGATGTGTCTGATGATGATCGCATGGCGCTGGATGAGGCCATCCGCAGCCGCGATACAGATGCGCTGCGTCGTTTATCAGTCCCGCAAGCCGCCTTGTTGGCTGATCTTGTCACTGCCGCAGGGCAAGATAGTGCTGCCATTGCCGCATTGGCAGATAAGGTGGATGGTAAGGCGGCTTACCTCATACGCCAGGTGCTTGAAGTGGAGAGCATCCTGCATCAAATCTGGCCTGCTTTGCCTATAACCTTAGATCTGCTTGATCGCCGTGATGCTGATTATCATCAGGGTCTCCATTTTGCGATTTATGGCAAAGGGTTACGTGGTGAAATTGCACGTGGTGGCGCCTATGTGACAGGGTTTGGTGAGCCTGCTACAGGTCTATCCATTTACATGGAGCGCGTCTTACGGGCTCTACCAGCCGCTGAGCAAGCACCACGGATTTATGTGTCTGCATCTGCTGGTTTACCAACAGCGATGGCACTGGTCGCGCGTGGCAGAGATGTGGTTATGGGGCAGGCTGATTGTCAGGATGATGAGGCTGCAGCACATGAGCAAGGATGCCGTTTTATCATGCGCAGCGCTGATGGGATGCCAGAAGCGCTAGAATAAATAGCAAAGAGATTGAAGTCAAAGAAGGTGCGAGACCATAAACGGAATCGCATCGTAACGAAGGATAGTGGTTAGATGACAAATGTAGCAGTGATTGGCTCTCAATGGGGCGATGAAGGCAAAGGTAAAATTGTAGATTGGCTATCTGAGCGTGCTGATCTCGTTGTCCGTTTCCAAGGCGGTCACAATGCTGGTCATACTTTGGTCATTGATGGTGTGGAATATAAGTTATCACTTCTCCCATCTGGCATCGTGCGAGACGGCAAAACATCTATTATCGGGAATGGTGTGGTCGTTGACCCGGCTGCTTTACTATCAGAGATTGATACGTTGCGCTCACAAGGTGCCACGATTACGCCTGAGACATTTGTTGTCTCTGAATCTGTGACATTGATTTTGCCTGTTCACCAGGCTGTTGACCATGCGCGAGAAGCGTTGCGCGGCGCCGATAAAATTGGCACTACGGGGCGTGGTATTGGGCCAGCCTATGAGGATAAAGTCGCAAGACGTGCGGTTCGCCTCGCTGATTTGGCAGACCCAGAGGCTTTGATGGTGAAATTGGAGGCCTTAGTTTCATTCCACAATATCTTCCTAAAGGCGAGTGATGCGGAGCAAGCCGATGCCGCTGCTATCCATGCCTCTCTCATGGAAATGGCGCCAACTCTCTTATCCTATGCAGGGCGTAGCTGGCAGGTATTGGGTGATGCGCGTAAAGCGAATAAGCGTATCTTGTTTGAAGGCGCCCAAGGTATCATGCTTGATATTGACCACGGAACCTACCCGTTTGTGACGTCTTCTAATACAGTGGCTGGTCAAGCGGCGACAGGGTCTGGCACGGGCCCTACATCTGTTGGCTTTGTGCTTGGCATTACCAAAGCCTATACAACACGTGTCGGCTCTGGCCCATTCCCGACAGAAGATTTTGGGGCAGATGGTGATCGTATGGGAGAACGGGGCCGTGAATTTGGTACTGTAACAGGCCGGAAACGTCGCTGTGGCTGGTTTGATGCTGTTATGGTCCGTCAAGCTGGTCTCACAGCTGGCATTACAGGCATGGCGCTTACAAAATTAGATGTGCTTGATGGCTTTGAGACATTGAAAATCTGTGTTGGTTACGATCTGAATGGTGAAAAGATTGACTATTTCCCCGCTGATTCAGCGGCACAAGCGGCCGTGACACCCATTTATGAGGAAATGCCAGGTTGGTCAGAAACAACTTATGGCGCGCGTTCATGGGCGGAATTGCCAGCGAATGCAGTGAAATATATTCGCCGCTTAGAAGAGCTCACAGGTATCCCTGTCGCTTTGTTATCAACTAGCCCAGAGCGTGACGATACTATCTTGGTTCGTGACCCGTTTGGTGATCAGTAAGCCGCTTTGTTACTCAACGCTCAAGAGCTTCATATCTGTGGCTCTTGCGCGTACGGCTTCTGCCAGTTTTTCAAAAGCGCGCACTTCAATTTGACGCACACGCTCGCGGCTGACTCCAAACTCTGTTGCCAATTCTTCGAGTGTGAGAGGGGGCTCCGCCAGGCGGCGCGCTTCAATGATGCGCTGTTCCCGCTCATTTAATTCTTGCAAGGCTTCAACCATCAAAGATTTGCGGGCGTTATATTCCTCTGCCTCGGCAAAGCTTGTTTCTTGGTCAACACGGTCATCTTCGAGCCAATCTTGCCATTCGGTTGGTTGTTCACCATCACGGCTAATAGTGGCGTTCAAAGAATGATCCCCTCCGGCCATACGCTGTTCCATAGAAATAACGTCTTGTTCGGAAACATCCAAAGTCTCAGCGATATGGGTGATTTGCTCATCTTTAAGATGTCCCCCATCCACATCTTGGATCTTATTTTTGAGGCGCCTTAGATTAAAGAATAATTTTTTCTGTGCTGATGTGGTGCCAATCTTAACAAGGGACCAGCTGCGCAAAATATATTCCTGTATCGCTGCTTTGATCCACCACATCGCATAAGTCGCTAGGCGAAAGCCTTTATCAGGCTCAAATTTTTTAACAGCATGCATCATGCCGAGATTACCCTCTGAGATAAGGTCTGCCATCGGCAGGCCATAACCACGATAACCCATCGCAATCTTAGCAACCAAGCGGAGATGCGAGGTCACCAGCTGATGTGCGGCATCCACATCACCTTTGTCTTTCCATGACTTAGCGAGCTTGAATTCTTCATCAGGTTCAAGCATTGGAAATTGCCTGATTTGATCGAGATAACGCGATAAATTACCATCAGGTGATAATGATGGGATGAGAGCGTTTTTTGACATCTATGTGATGGCTCCTTACCTCTGCTTAGCATCCGTTAACGAAACATCTCCCTTTCTATTATATGGGAGCTATTGCGCTGCGATGCAAGGGCTAGCGAGCGGAAGCGCGCTTTGCAATGCCGTCTTCAATGGTTGTAACCAGCCCGTTCATATCCTCAGGCATCGGGCTGTCAAAAGCAAGGGCCTCGCCTGTTACGGGATGAGCAAAGCCAAGATGGGCAGCATGCAAGGCTTGCCGTTCAAAGTTCCGTAATTGGGCAAGCACATCGCGGCTTGTCTGATCAGGCATCTGCGCCGCACGCAAGGCCGTGCCATAAACCGGATCACCAATAATACCATAGCCATAAGCCGCCATATGAACACGAATTTGATGGGTGCGTCCTGTCTCTAACTGGCATTCAATCAAGGCCGCAAAAGGTGGCAGGTCACGCATTGTTTGAAAATGCGTAATCGC
The DNA here is from genome assembly GCA_937924895.1 of uncultured Alphaproteobacteria bacterium. Lineage (GTDB taxonomy): Bacteria > Pseudomonadota > Alphaproteobacteria > Puniceispirillales > Puniceispirillaceae > UBA685. Next base: position 53,660 of record CALEYP010000097.1, on the reverse strand, counting down.
CTCTTTACCGCCTTCATGGATCACTTGCTTTTTGCGATCATGTTTTGAGCGGCCAATAGGGGCATCAATCGTGCCTTGTTTATCCTTTGGTAAGCCCCAAACAAGGGCGTGGTAGCGTCTGTCTAGCTGGTGTTTCGCAAACATTTTGGCGAGTTTCACATGCGCTTTTTCACTTTTTGCAGCCATCATGACACCTGAGGTGTCTTTGTCGAGGCGATGGACAATGCCAGGGCGAGCAACACCGCCAATGCCAGATAGGCTATCGCCACAATGATAAAGTAACGCATTGACCAATGTACCATCATAGGCGCCAGGAGCAGGATGCACCACCATGCCAGCGGGCTTTTCAAGAACGATAAGATGTTCATCTTCATAATAGATATCGAGCGGGATATCTTGTGGCTGTGGTGTTGCATCAACCGGTGGCGGTATCCGCAACTCATAGCTACCATCTGGTTTGACGCTTGCTGAGGGATCAGTTACGGTGACGCCATTATAAGAAAGGTGCCCGTCTTGAATGAGTGTTTTTAGGCGGCTGCGTGATAAATCTTCCGGGCAATGTGCGGCGAGCCATCTATCTAATCTTTGGCCAGCATGCGCGGGATCGGCAGTAATAATAAAAGGGTCAGTCTGTTCCATGAGTAATGATGTAAACCAAGTTTCAAATGATGAGCATCATCAGGCCTCTCACGACGATCAGCCTCACGATGGTCCGTTTACCCCTGCCCAGATGCGGGGCTTAAAGTGGCTCACATCAATCATGGGTATCTTAATTATAATTTGCGTTATCTTACTTGGAATTGGCTTGTCTCGCAATGCAAACAAATTGCTAGAGGCTGAGGGACCGGTGTCCCTATCGCTTCCGGCCAATGCCACCATTCAATCACTCACAGCTGGCGCTGATAACCATATTTGGCTTTACACGCAACATGATGATGGTAGTGAGCAGCTGCAACTCGTCTCACCAAAGGGTAAAATTGTTACTGAGATGACCATTAATCGTATTGCGCCTTAACCACCAAATAAGGGTGTGATGAGTGCCTCTAAGCTCAAGGCCTGCAAACCTGTGACATCATAGCCAATCGCTGTCGGTAGAATATAGAAGCGTGCTATCAGCAGGTAAAATGCGACATAGAGTGGACGGATGCGCATGATTATCCAATCAGGTGTCGCAAAGCCAAAGAGCTTCAAGAGTGGGTCTGAGGCTCGATTAATATGCCTGATCCCAGGCAGGCGGCTTGTCTCAGGTAGAAAAATGCCATAGAGGAAACGGATGATAAGCAGCCATTGAATGGCGCCAAGCCCGCCATCGAGCAAAATAATCCATAAGGCTTCGTCTAGCATATCATCCCCTTTTTCTACCTACGCCAGTCATGCTATCAGCTTTTCCCTTCAAGGAATATGACAACTCACCTGCAGAAGCGAGTTATTTTGCGTCACAAGCTGGCACTTTTCGCAAAAATCGCTTACATATCTTGCTAGATAAATAACCAGACCCACAGGCATCAGGCCCTGTTGAGTTTTTTTATGTTAAAGGAAATCTGTGATGGTCAGCTCACAATATGTCTATTCCATGTATAAGCTTGGTAAGGTCTATCCTGGTGGCAAAGAAGTGCTGAAAGATATCAGCCTATCTTTCTTACCTGGCGCAAAAATTGGCGTCCTTGGTTTGAATGGGGCAGGTAAATCAACCTTGCTCAAAATTATGGCTGGTATCGAAACAGATTTTACGGGCGAGGCACAAGCGGCCGATGGTCTAAAGGTTGGCTATTTGGCGCAGGAGCCTGAACTTGATCCTGCCTTGGATGTGCAAGGGAACGTGATGGCAGGCATGGGTGAAGCCAAGGAGTTGATGGATCGCTTTAATGCTGTATCAGCACGCTTTGCGGAAGAGCTTACAGATGATGAAATGAATGATGTCATCGCTGAACAAGCAGAGCTTCAGGAAAAAATTGATGCGATGGACGCCTGGGATCTCGAGCGTAAGGCTGAAATTGCGATGGATGCTTTGCGTGTGCCAGATGGAAGCGCAGATGTCACAAAATTATCTGGTGGGGAACGCCGCCGTGTTGCCTTATGCCGGTTGCTTTTATCAGCTCCTGACATGTTGTTGCTTGATGAACCAACCAACCACTTAGATGCAGAATCAGTATCGTGGCTTCAGCGCTTCCTTCATGACTTCCCAGGGACAGTTGTCACAATCACGCACGACCGTTATTTCCTCGATGAAGTCGCAGGGTGGATTTTGGAACTCGATAGAGGCCAAGGTATTCCGTATGAAGGCAACTATTCAGGCTGGCTCGAGCAAAAACAAAAGCGTCTTGAGCAAGAGGGCAAAGCCGAGGATGCACGCGTCAAGTCATTATCACGCGAATTGGACTGGGTGCGTTCAGCACCAAAGGCGCGCCAAGCCAAATCAAAGGCGCGTATTACAGCCTACGAAAAGCTATTGGAAGAAGGTCAGCAGCAGCGTATTGAAACAGCTAAGATTGTTATCCCAGCTGGGCCACGTTTGGGTGATAAGGTGCTCGAAGCTGAGAAGTTGGTCAAAGGATTTGGCGAACGCTTGCTCATTGACGAAGCAACCTTCCGTCTGCCACCAGGCGGTATCGTTGGTGTAATCGGGCCAAACGGCGCCGGTAAGACAACCTTATTCCGTATGTTAACAGGAATTGAGCAGCCTGATTCTGGTAGCCTCACAACAGGTGATACGGTCAAGCTAGGTTATGTTGACCAGTCACGTGATGCACTTGATGACAATAAAACAGTCTGGGAAGTCATCTCAGACGGGCTTGATGAATTAGAATTGGGCAAGCGTACCGTGCCATCACGGGCTTATGTCAGCAATTTTAATTTCAAGGGTGCTGATCAACAAAAGAAGGTAGGCCAATTATCAGGTGGTGAGCGTAACCGAGTGCATTTAGCGCGGATGCTGAAAAGTGGCGCGAATCTATTGCTTCTCGATGAACCAACAAACGACCTTGACGTTGATACATTGCGTGCTTTGGAAGAGGCCTTGCTCGAATTCGCTGGGTGCGCGGTTGTTATCAGCCACGATCGCTGGTTCCTTGACCGAATTGCGACACATATTATGGCGTTTGAAGGTGACAGCCATGTGGAATGGTTCGAAGGCAATTATGAAGCCTATGAGGCAGATAAGAAGCGCCGCTTGGGCGCGGATGCTGACCGGCCAACACGTATTAAATACAAGCCAATCGCTAGAGCTTAAGCGCTACAAGCGAACCACGAACTTTAAATATTTAGAAGGCGCAGGGTTTAGAGATCCTGCGCTGATTTTTTAAGCACATCAATCAGGGCAGAGAATTGCCCGCCATTCTTGCGAATGATAGCTGTGTTCTCTTGCTGTTGTGTGATCAGCATTGAAATATTTTCAATCTCAACATCAATGATACGCTGTTCTTTATCAGCCGGCGTCGCGACACGCCAGCTCACAATCGCATCTGGGTTAGTGCCACTTGGGTCTGACATTGTGCCTGTGACGAGGACTAAGCGATCCCCTTTTGAAACCGCATCAGTCACGGTATAATCAAGGCCCTTAAGCTGGTCAAATTGACGTGCCGCAAGACCTGTCAAAACAGTGCGGAACAAATGGGTGTAGTCAGCTTTTTCAGCCTCTGTCGCGGCGCGCCAATACCGGCCGGCAGAAAAGCGTGTAATACCCTCAAAATCAAAATAGCGATCAAGAAGGTCATTCACTGCGGCAAGGCGTGCTGCTTCATCTGCATAATCGGCTTCAACGGCCTCTTTCACAGCGATAGCCATATCAGAGACAAGTGACTTTGCTGTTTCTAACCGAGCATCAGCTTGTGCCGATGTGCTGCTAAGCCAGAGGGCCGCCAGAACGGGCATTACAAAGCGAAGGATGGCACCCATTGATTAATCTCCAAAAAACTCGTCAAACGCATCGTCATTCGCATCGGCTACAATCTGGCCAGGCAATCGGTCAGAGAGCAACCCTTCGCGTCTCTGATAATAAACAGAGCGCGTTCTGGCATACGGGTCAAGACTATTATATTTCACCTCATTAATTTGATCGAAATATTGGGCTCTGGTAGAGACGATACCGACAGGCATTTGCGCGGTTTGAACGGTCTCACCGACCTGTCCGGCTTGTAGAGCAGATAGCGGGTTTAAGACAAAATCCACCACGCGGCCTGAAAAGGCACGTACGGATTGGCCGCCCAAAAGTGGTACTTCGATATAGGCGCCTTCTGGAACATTTGCTGCTGCTAATGTTTGACCAAAATCTTCTTGTGTTGGCTGCACATCATCTTCAGTGAGGTTTGCAAACCCTAATGTGAGGCCATTCACAGCAAAGTGCAAAACAGCCAAAGCGGCATTTTCAAACTTCCCTTGTAATGTTGAATTCACCGCTGTTGATGGCAGGCTGACCCAATTGACATGGTTTGAAACAGCCGTCTGAACAGGTTGCGGCGCGGCAGACCGATACCCGCTTGCGACAGGCTCTAACACATAGCTATCAGCGGCCATGTTAAAGGCGAAAATCTTGCGATTGGTCTCTTCATAGGGGTCGCGTGCGTCGCTGCGCTCATCTACAGGCAGGCTCGTACATGCGCCAAGACAGGCCGCACATAGGATCATGGTAAGGGTAGTGAGGGCTCTCAATTGTCGTCTCATAATCATCACTTCTTATCGCCGTCTTGCGGGCAGTATAATGCGCTCAGGCCTGATTTGTCCATCACCTGAAATGAGAGAGGGGAGATGCGCCTATATGGCAAGGAAAGTGAGGTCAGATATTAAAATTTTCCTGAGCCAGCCCCTTTTTTATTTTCATGATTTGTTCTATCTTCCAAAGACGAGTTTCAGTCATTGATGTCAGGTGGGTCAGTCAGGTGTCTTTAGAGTCTAACACAACACAAGTCGCTGGCGCACAGGCGCCGTGGCTGCAGGGCTTGAACGGCCCTCAGGAAGAGGCCGTCACCACATTGGAGGGCCCTTTGTTGGTTTTGTCGGGCGCTGGTACTGGCAAAACCCGCGTCTTGACCTCGCGCGTGGCACAGCTGATTGCAACGCGTACTGCTGCGCCATGGAATATTTTGGCAGTGACCTTTACCAACAAAGCAGCACGAGAGATGAAAGATCGTGTGGCAGGGATGGTCGGGCCGATGGCAGAGCAAGTGATGCTTGGCACATTCCATTCGGTCGCGGCTCGTATTTTGCGCCGCCATGCTGAACTAGTCGGATTAAATTCGCGTTTTACCATCATTGATACAGATGACCAATTGCGACTTGTAAAGCAGGTCATGGAAGCCAAAGAGATTGATCCCAAACGATGGCAGCCTCGCGCAATTTTGGCGTTGTTTGGCAAATGGAAAGATAAAGGGCTCACTGCAGATAAAATCTCAATCGATGAAGCAGGTGATCTTGCGGATGGCAAAGCGGCAGAGCTTTATAAGGCCTATCAAGCGCGACTTGTGAGCTTGAATGCCTGTGATTTTGGTGACTTGCTATTGCATCTTTTGACCATCTTCACCACACATCCAGATATCTTGGCTGACTATCAAAATCGCTATACGCATATTTTGGTTGATGAATATCAAGATACGAATGTCTCACAATATTTATGGCTGCGTCTCTTGGCGCAGAAGCATAAAAACCTCTGCTGTGTCGGCGATGATGACCAATCAATTTATGGCTGGCGCGGTGCTGAGGTAGGTAACATCCTCAAATTTGAAAAGGATTATACCGGCGCCAAGATTGTGAGATTGGAAGAGAATTATCGTTCAACATCTAATATCCTAGCCTGTGCCTCTGCTCTAATCTCTCATAATGAAACGCGGCTCGGCAAAGATTTATATACCGCTGGAGAAGCAGGCGAGAAAATTCAATTATCAGGTTATTGGGATGGGCATGAAGAAGCACGGTCTCTGGCCAGCCAGATTGAATTTCTGATCAAGGATGGGCATGATCTAAACCAAATGGCCGTCTTGGTGCGTGCAGGGTTTCAGACACGTGAGTTCGAAGAGCGGTTTATCGCTATTGGGTTGCCCTATCGGGTGATTGGGACACGATTTTATGAGCGCGCTGAGATACGAGATGCGCTCGCCTATTTACGGCTGATTGCGCAACCAAATGATGATTTAGCGTTTGAGCGCATCATCAACACACCAAAAAGAGGGTTGGGGGCCGCTTCGTTGCAAGCGATTTATAGCTATGCCCGTGCCACAGAACAGCCCTATCTAGCGGCAGCAGCCGGGCTAGTGGACAGTGATGAGCTAAAACCACAAGCGCGGCGGGCCTTGGCGCAATTCGTAGGCCAGATTGAAAGTTGGCGTCGTGATATTGACCAATTATCAGCCGCAGATTTAGCCCGTTTTGTCTTGGATGATTCCGGCTACACAGCGATGTGGCAAGCGGATAAGAATCCAGATTCGCCGGGGCGTCTTGAAAACCTCAAAGAACTCGTTGCATCAATGGAAGATTTTGAGACATTGGGCGCCTTTCTTGAGCATATAGCGCTGGTCACAGATACAGAGACAGCCAATCAGGATGGTGAGGTTTCGCTAATGACCTTGCATGCGGCTAAGGGGCTGGAATTCGATACTGTCTTTTTGCCAGGATGGGAGGAAGGAGTCTTTCCGTCGCAACGCTCCTTGGATGAGAATGGCGGCGCAGGGCTTGAAGAAGAACGCCGGCTTGGTTATGTCGGCATTACCCGTGCGCGGCGCAATCTCTTTATTTCTTTTGCGGCTAACCGGCGGATTCATGGGCTTTGGCAAGCCTGTATTCCCTCTCGTTTTGTCGCAGAATTACCCAAAGATCACATCAAGGAAGATATGGCGCAAGGCTTATCAGTGGGGCGCTCTGAGCCTTTGATGATTGGCGATGCCGGAGAGCGCGCTGGGCAAGCCGGCTATGGGCCTGGTTGGCACCGCGCTGCGGCACGGCGCCAACAACCGATTAGCGCAGCGCCGAAACGTGACCAAGATGGTTGGCTGCCCTCTGGTGACAATAAAAGCGGGTTTGCCATTGGAGATAGAGTCTTTCACCAGAAATTTGGTATGGGTAATGTCAAATCAGTAGAAGGCGATAAATTAGAGATTGCCTTTGACAAAGCGGGTCACAAGAAAGTGGTCGCAAGCTTTGTTGAAAAGCCATAAAGGATAGCATAATGGATGCCACAGCAAGTTGGTCGGTGAGATGTGAAATAGAGGGGCAAAATATCGTCCCAACCGTGGCCTATGAGACGGCTCTAACGGAAATTTGCGGGGCACATGTCGTATCTGTGTCACGTCCTTATCTGGATGCGCCAACCTGGATTATTGAGGGTTTTTTTGACACTGCACCTGATGAGGGGCTTGTAAAGCATGCGCTCACATTAGCCTCAGAAGCAGACAACGCGCCGCCTTATGAAATTATTGACCATGGGGTGCGTGATTGGTTAGCGGAAAACCGCGCCTCGTTTCCGGCATTGCATATAGGGCGGTTTTGGGTCTATGGCGCCCATATCACCGAAGCCGCACCAGCAGGGGCTAAGAAATTACATGTTGAGGCCGCAGAAGCATTTGGCTCTGGTACACATCCCACAACTGAAGGGTGCTTGCGTGCCTTAGATGATGTGTTGGCAAAGCGTTCTGCACGCCGTGTCTTGGACCTTGGGGCCGGCAGCGCGATTTTGGCCATGGCTGTCTCACGTCTCGTGCCATCTGCGACAATTGTGGCGTCTGATATTGATCCCGTGGCAACACGTACAGCGCTAGCTAATCGTCGGCTTAACCATATTGCGCCGCAGTCACTATCATGTGTGACATCAAAAGGATTTGCGCACCGCACCGTGCGTCAATCGGCACCCTATGATTTGCTAATTGCCAATATCTTAGCCGGGCCGTTAAAGGAATTAGCGCCTGATATCTCCTCTCATCTCGCTGATGATGGTGTGTTGATTTTATCAGGGATCCTCATCAATCAAGAACGGCAAATACGAGCAGCCTATCGCAGATGTGGTCTCGTGGTGAGGCGCGCCATTCATATTGATGAGTGGAGTTGTCTTGTCCTAACAAAAATGCAGCATAGAGGAGCGGTTTAATGTCATATGATCCCGCGCATTTGCCGGCTTTACGTGCCCGTCTTCGTGACAAAGGGCTAGACGGCTATGTGGTATGGCGCGGCGATATGTATAGCGGTGAAGAAGTGCGCCCCTGTGATGAAAGACTTGCCGCTATTAGCGGCTTTACAGGCTCTGCAGGCTATGCCCTGATTATGACTGACACGGCAATCTGTTTTTCAGATGGTCGATATCATTTGCAAATGCAAACACAGCTTGATGATGTGACATGGCAATGGCGTGATTCTGGTCCATCGGCCTTGCACGACGCGCTATCATCCGAGGGCGGCACACTTACCATCGGTGTTGATGCCGCCACGACGACCAAAGCACGATTTGATGCGCTGCCGTCCCAAGCAGGTGATACCAACCTGCACTGGCAGCTTTTAGACGAAAACTTGATTGATGATGTTTGGCACAAAAGGCCGGCTATCAGCCGCCATGCCGCTTATGATTTGAGTGATGATATCACGGGTCAAAGCGCGGCAGAGAAATATGCCAAATTACAGGCATATCTGAGAGATAACAAACAAGATGGTATCCTTATTTCTGCGCCTGATTGTGTCAATTGGCTTTGTAATATCAGAGGCTATGATCTCGCCAACACGCCCTTTCATCTCTGCTTTGCTTATGTGCCAGCAACAGGATTGCCATGTTTAATTGATGCTGAGACAAAAAGAGAAGATGTCACCACAACAACTTTAACAGCCTTTCTTGAAGAGGCGGGTCAGCTAACAGGACAACACATATCTTATGATGCTGCGACATTGCCAATGGCCCTGTATCAAACATTAGTGGCGAATGAGGTAATGGTAACGGCTGAGGCCTGTCCTATCACGGCATGGAAAGCCTCCAAAAACACAACAGAGCTCAGTGGGTTTCGGCAAGCCCATCTCCAGGATGCCATCGCATTTTGTGAGTTTTGGTATGAATGTGAGACTGATGCCACATTAACAGAGCGCCATGAGACCGCACTTGTCTCTCGCTTGCAACAATGCCGCCAGCGCCAACCAGATTATCTCTGTGATAGTTTTGAGACGATTATGGGCGCTGGTCCGAATGGAGCGATCATACATTATCGTGCCATAGAGGGGGCCGATAGTCTAATTCAAGATAACAGCCTTCTCCTCATTGATTCAGGGGGGCATTACCGGACAGGGACCACTGACATCACGAGGACGTTAGCCATTGGCATGCCATCCGCCGAGATGCGTCATGCCTATAGTGCGGTACTCGCAGCGCATATTGCTTTGGCAAAGGCAGCATTTCCAGCCGGCACAGATGGCGCAGCGCTTGATGCCATTTGCCGGGCGCCCCTATGGGCAGAGGGCCTTGATTTTGCGCATGGGACCGGTCATGGCGTCGGTCATATCCTCTCTGTTCATGAGGGGCCTGCTCATATTTCAAAGCGGGGACGCGTCCCACTTGAAACAGCGATGATTTTATCAAATGAGCCTGGCTATTATAAAGAAGGGGCCTTTGGCATTCGATTGGAAAACCTTGTGGCCGTTACACCGCCAGAGATGGGATTTCATCGCTTTGAAACCATCACAATTGTGCCATTTGAAAGAGATTTGATTGATACAGGCTTATTAGGGCCGGAGGCTGTCGCTTGGCTGGATGAGTATCATGCTCGCGTGGCTGATAGGCTATCCCCTCATATGGCCACTCCTGAAATGGCGGCTTGGCTACAGGCAAAATGTGCGCCTTTGGCAGATAATGGCTAGCCTGTAATGAGCGTTAGCCAGTCATCTTCTGACAGGATAGTAACACCTAAATCAGCCGCTTTCTTCGCTTTTGACCCCGCATCAGCACCAACAACCACATAATCTGTTTTACCAGAAACAGAGCCAGCTACTTTGGCACCAAGCCGTTCAGCCTGTGCTTTGGCTTCGGCACGAGACTGCCTGACAAGCGTGCCAGTAAAGACAATGGTTTTCCCACTAATGGCACTATCCTGCGATGGCGCCTCTAAGCCCAGTGGTGTGATTTCCCCCAATAAATCTGTAACGGCTTTCTGGTTGCGGTCATCAGTAAAGAATTGGACGATATCGGCTACAACTGAGGCGCCAATTTGGTCGATAGTTACAAGCTCCTGATAAGCTTGGCTTGTCTCATCTGCGGCGTCTTGCGCGGCTTGCATCAAGTGAGGCAGGCTTTCATAATGTTGAGCGAGCAACTTTGCCGTTGCCTGACCAATTTGACGAATTCCAAGTCCAAAAATCACACGATCAAGGTCAATTTCCCGTCGATCATTAATGGCATTTATAAGGTTTTGGGCAGATTTCTCTCCCATACGGTCAAGTGCTGCCATCTCATCAAAACGGGTGGTAAGCGCGAATATATCTGCTGGACTTCTTAACCAGCCAAGCTGGAAAAATTGCTCAATTTGCTTGGCGCCAAGCCCTTCAATATCGAAGGCATTGCGAGACACGAAATGTTTTAATTGCTCGACTATTTGCGCATCGCAAGCAAAGCCGCCTGTGCAGCGTCTTACCGCTTCACCCTCAGGCCTCACGGCAGGGCTCTGGCAGATAGGACAGCTGGTTGGAAAGGTAAAAGGAGGCCTGTTGTCAGGGCGCGCAGATGTAACCACTTCAACAATTTGGGGAATAACATCGCCGGCTCTTTGTAAAACCACCTTATCACCGATGCGGATATCTTTACGATTAATTTCATCTTCATTATGCAATGTGGCATTTGAGACAATAACGCCGCCAACATTCACGGGCGTTAATCGCGCCACAGGGGTGAGTGCGCCAGTGCGCCCTACCTGAATATCGATGTCTTCAACGAAGGTTGTGGCCTTTTCAGCAGGGAATTTATGGGCAATCGCCCAGCGTGGAGCACGGCTCACCTGTCCTAAGCGGGCTTGATAGTTGTGATCATACACCTTATAAACAACCCCATCAATATCATAGGGTAGGTCAGCCCGCGCCTCACCAATGGCGTGATAGGCGGAGAGAAGAGCGGTGGCATCTTCACACAGACTGGTTTGTGGGTTGACGATAAAGCCATAGCTTGTGAGGTCCGCAAGAAAGGCACTATGGGTATCCCACTCTTTGCCAATGACCTCCCCTGCCGCATAGGCAAAAAAGCGTAATGGTCGGCGACCTGTGACAGCCGGGTCCTTTTGCCGTAATGATCCAGCAGCAGCATTACGCGGATTGGCAAATTGTTTTTGTCCAGCCTCTTCCTGCGTCTGGTTTAGAGCTAGGAAATCGGACTTATCCATATAAATTTCGCCGCGCACTTCGATCACATCTGGCGGTGTGCCATGAAGCGTCTTTGGGATACTGGCAAGCGCTTTGATATTGGCGGTAACATCCTCACCTTCGCTGCCATCGCCTCTGGTGGCGGCGCTCACAAGGATACCTGCCTCATAGCGCAGCGATAAAGATAGGCCATCAATTTTGGGTTCTGCCGTCAAAGCCAGAGACGTCTCAGCGGGAAGACTTAAGAATTTCCGTACACGCGTGATAAAGTCAAATACATCCGCTTCCTCAAAGGCATTCGCCAAAGAGAGCATTGGGACAGAATGTTGAATTTTACCAAAGCCTGACTGCACCGCGGTACCAACACGCTCAGAGGGGCTATCACTGCGTTTCAATGACGGGAAGGCCGCTTCCAACGCCATATTATATTGCATAAGAGCATCATAGACAGCGTCAGTGATTTCTGGATTATCCTCACCATAATAAAGGCGGTTATGATAGGCGATAGCCTCAGCGCATTGCCCCAACAGATCAGCGGCTTCAATAGGGGTCAGCGTTGCAATATCACGCGAGAGATCTGGCAAAGCTGGCTGGCTCATATATGGTCAAACCCTAACAAAGTGACAGCCGCGGCTCGCGCTTCTGCTGTGATATGTTCGCCGGCTAGCATACGCGCAATCTCTTCAGCGCGTTCATGTTGTGTTAAGACGTCGGTGCGGCTGATCACGGTTTCATCTTGGGCAGATTTGGCGATTTTGTAATGATGTGCCCCTTTAGCCGCCACTTGAGGTGAGTGGGTAATCACAAGTGTCTGCATGACATCACCTAACCGGGCAAGTCGTTCACCTACCGCAGCGGCAACCGCACCACCAACACCAGAATCAACCTCATCAAAAATAAGCGTTTTAGCCGCTTCGGTGCGCGCCAATACCACCTTAAGAGCCAATAAAAAGCGTGCTAATTCACCACCTGATGCCACCTTATCAATAGGCGCTAAGTCTTGACCTGGGTTGGCGGCAGCTTCGAAACGCACCTGGTCCCACCCTAATTCAGACCACTCTGCCTCTGGTTTTTGTGCCACTAATGTAACAAAGCGCGCATTTTCAAGTTTCAAAGGTGGTAATTCTGCCATCACCGCTTCATCTAGTTGTGACGCAATGGCAGCCCGGCGTTCTGATAAAATCTTGGCACAGCCCTCATAATAATCGTGCCATTCCCGCTCTTTGGCTTTTAGCGCGCCAATGCCACCTGACTGATCATCAAGCTGGGCAAGGCGAATGGATAGTGTTTCATGCAGCTGAGGCAAATCATCTGGTAGGCAATTATGCTTGCGTGCTTGATTGCGAATCTCGTGGAGCCTGTCATCAATTTCCAAAAGACGAGCAGGGTCAGCATCAAGAGATGACGCTGCCAAGTTCAAGGCACTATTGGCCTCTGTTAACTCTGTGGCGGCCCGGCTAAGGGCGTCAAGGGCGGCATCAAGCTGTCCAGCGGCGACATCACTCACACGCTCTAGTGCTGATAAGGCGCGCCCCAATGCCATATCTGCCCCAGCTTCGGCATTCAACGCATCATCAGCAATACCAAGTGCTTCAGCTATTTTTTCTAAATTAGTGAATAGGGCGCGTTCTTCGGATAACCGGCTTTCTTCTCCTGCCTCTGGGCTTAGCAGGTCTAGCTGGTTTACGGCATCTCTCAGCCAATCCTCTTCTTCTTTAGCTTGGGCTAGTGCTGTCTCTGCCTCACGCACTGCTTTGGCAGCTTGCCGCCATCCCTGATAGGCATCTTTGACCTTGGCCAGCACATCATCATGCTGGCAGGCCCTGTCTAATAAGGTCAGGTGATGGCTCACATCAAGTAGGCCACGCCCTTCAAATTGGCCTTGGATCTCAACAAGCAAGTCACCGCAAAGCCGTAATAGGGTTAATGAGACAGGCTCATCATTGATGGTAGCAGATGATTTGCCATCAGCCCGTAATTGGCGACGGATTATTAATTCATCCGTTGGGGTAATGCCAGCATCATCTAAAATGGCCCAGACAGGGTGGTCATATGAGAGTTCAAATGTCGCGGTAATGACAGCGCGTTCTGCGCCTTTGCGAATGAGGCCAAAATCGGCTCGTGCACCAAGAGCCAGTCCTAGGGAATCTAGCAAAATAGATTTACCAGCGCCGGTCTCGCCCGTTAGCACAGTGAGGCCTGTCTTAAACTGCAAAGACAGCTCATCAATGAGGACAATATTTTTGACGCTCAGATGCGAAAGCATAGCACTTAATCAAAAATCGCGATGGTTGACGTAAAGAGGCTTTCAATGAGGCCTTGCGGCGCTGGACGGTTCGGGTTGTCAACGACAACAATCCCTCGTTTTGTCCAAATCGAATCAGGATAATTGAATTCCGCGACCTGCAAGACACGCTCTGCTTCGTCTCGAATGCCGAGCGATAGATAGGATTCAATCAACCGGTACAGGGCTTCTGGCACTTGGTTTGTGGTGTCATAATCACGCACCACATTTTGGAAGCGATTAATGGCAGCCCCATGATGGCCAGCCTCTAGGTAAAATCGTCCCACAGCCATTTCTTTGCCAGCAAGATGTGACCGCGTGAGGTCTAGTTTCAATTGGCTGTCACGCGCATAAATCCCATTAGGATAGCGACGGAGTAATTCCTCAAAGGCAGATTTCGCTTCCCGTGTCATGGCTGCATCACGTTCAACATCGACAATCTGCTCATAGAAAGAAAGTGCACGCAGATAATAGGCATATTCAGTGAGTTCGCCCGCGGCAGGGTTCAGCTCAATGAAGCGGTCAAGTGCGGCAATGGCGCGGCCATATTGATTATCCTGATAAAACGCCCAAGCAGCCATGACCTGCGCTTGTGTGGCCCATTGGCTATAAGGGTGTTGGCGCTCTACCTCTTCAAATTTTGGGGCGGCTGCCTTTGCTGATTGATTTAATGCCGTATCAAGTGCCTCATTATAGAGAACTTCGACAGGCTTCTCTTCTTGAATGAGGTCTGATGCTTCATTGGATGAACAAGCAGCCAATAAAGTAAGACTGGCCAATAGAGGCAATGACAAGCGGTGTAATGACATGTGTAACAGAGCTCTTTTATCAATAATCTCTTCTGCTTATATCCTATTTCAGATGAGATTGGTATCAAGATTATTGGTCAAAAAAGCAGGAATAGATTGTGGTCTATTTCGCACAGCGTTTTAAGTTTATTGAGGGGGAGGCGCAATTAAGCAGATTGCGCAACGGCAAGGGCAGGGATGCTTGTCGCGCTTGCCACTTGCAAGCCTTCATCACCACCAACAATGCGGAAGCAATCTGGTGCTTCCAACAGCGCACGTACAAGGATAGTGCTTAGTCTATGGCCGGGCATATGTGATGATAATTTCGCCTTAACAGGCATGCCAAGAAGGTAGAGGTCACCCATGCAATCAAGGGCTTTGTGACGGACACATTCATTTGACATGCGCAATCCACCCTCATTGAGGATGCGGCCATTATCATACACAAGTGCGTTATCCATTGACCCACCTTTGGCAAGCCCAGCATTACGCATTTTTTCAACATCTTTTAACATGCAGAAGGTGCGCGCAGAGGATAGCTCTGTCACAAAATCATCTTGTGTCATGTCAAACTGACAACGCTGCTGGCCAATGCCAGGGTCATCAAAGTCAATATCAATATCAATGGTCAGCTGGTCCGCAGGGGATAATTGTGCCCATGCGCCATTTTCGAGCTGGGCTGATACGGGCGCTAGCACTTCAATATAACGGCGCTCAGTGTGTAATCTTGCAATGCCAACCTGCAGAATGCGCTCAACGACCTGAAGGCTGGAGCCGTCGAGAATAGGAACCTCACTGCTGTCAATCTCAACGATGGCATTGTCAACACCTAGACCATGAAAGGCCGCCATCACATGCTCAATCATATTGATGCCAACGCCAAACCGGTTTTCAATTCTGGTGCAAAGCTGGGTTTCAATCGCATTGCTTGCATGGGCCAGAATGTGACCCTCTTCGCCTGCGACATCTGTGCGGTGAAAGAGGATGCCTGTATCAGCTGGGGCAGGGCGGATGGTCATTTGCGTGTACCGGCCAGAATGCACGCCAACACCTGCCAAGGTAAAGGCAGCTGCTACGCTTGTTTGCATATCATCCTGGTGGAAAGTTGGTTTCACGAATTTGTCCCTCTATAAGCAATCATAAAATACAAAGATTTCTCTTCGAAAGCCAAATCACTTCTTCTGTTACGAAATGTAGCAACGCGCCCACCGCAGCAGGCGCGTTGTCTTTTTTTGGTTTAGTTAGCCTGACGGCGGAGGAAAGCCGGGATATCTAACTCATCATCAGAGGCGCTAGCCGCTGTATTTGCGCCGATTGGTAGGCTTTCTTGCACAGCATCACCACGAGGAAGGTCAAGAATCTTTGGCTCTTCTGGCATTGCCTTTGGCTCTTGCGCGGGGGCTTCTGATTCTTCTGCCTTGCGTGGTGCCCACAGCCCTGAGATCTTATGAATCAAGCTCGGGCGTGATTGTGGTACTGGCGCCGCCGCGGCAAGCACGGGGTCTGGCTCCACACTTAACGGTGCTGCAGGAATGAAGGCCTCTTCTGTTGCTGGTGTTTCTGCAACGCTCTCATCTTCAATACGAGCGACAGGGGCGTCTTCTGTCATGTCCGCATCACCCAAAGCCAATGTTGGCTCACTTGCGCTTGTCACGCTTGTCTCAGCCACGGCTGCTTCAAGATCAAGCTGTGTGTCAGCCATCTCCATTTCGCCTTCACTTGCCAAGTCAGTGTGTGATTCCTCATCCATCTGTGGGTCAACGGCAATCTCATCCAACTCGACAATAGAATCAGCTGTCATCTCATCAGAGGTGATAGCAGGGGCATCATCTTCAGATGGCGCCGCTGGCATTGCCTCTTCCTCTGCCATTACTGGTGCGGCTGGCGCAGCAGCCACTGGCGCGTCTGACGGCATGCGCAAATCAGATGAGCCAAGAGAAGATGTCGTTGATGGGGCATGATGATGTGGCGCTGGTTGGCTGTAGGCCGTGGCATCGATGCCTGTGGCAACCACAGATACGCGGATGGTACCATCAAGCGTATCATCAATCGCTGAACCAAAGATAAGATTTGCATCTTCATCCACTTCATTGCGGATCCGCTGCACAGCCTCATCAACCTCGAAGAAACCAAGCTCTGGGCCGCCTGTCACATTGACGATTAAGGCTTTGGCGCCGCGCAGAGATGTATCTTCTAATAGGGGATTGTTAATCGCTGTCTCAGCAGCTGTGATGGCACGGCCTTCACCTGAGGCTTCACCTGTTCCCATCATAGCTTTGCCCATCTCAGTCATAACAGACCGGATATCAGCAAAATCAAGGTTGATGATGCCAGGCTTGAGCATCAGGTCAGTCACACCGCAAACGCCTTGATAGAGGACCGTATCAGCCATGTGGAACGCATCAGCAAATGTGGTGCGCTCATTGGTAACATGGAATAGATTCTGGTTCGGTACCACAATCAACGTATCGACATGGGCTGCCAATTGTTCAATGCCAGCTTCCGCTTGTTTCATGCGACGTGGTCCTTCAAATTGGAATGGTTTTGTGACCACACCAACTGTCAGGATGCCGCGCTCTCTCGCTGCTTTGGCGATAACAGGGGCAGCACCTGTGCCAGTGCCACCGCCCATACCAGCTGTGATAAAGACCATGTTGCAATCTGATAATTCAGCAAGCACTTCATTCATGGATTCTTCAGCAGCTTGCCGGCCAATATCAGGCTTAGACCCTGCGCCCAGGCCAGCGGTAAGGTTTGACCCAAGCTGGATTTTGCGTGGCGCAAGAGAATGCGCCAAAGCTTGGCCATCTGTGTTGGCGACGAGGAAATCGACACCATCAAGATCGCCATTAATCATGTTATTGACAGCGTTACAGCCAGCACCGCCAACGCCAATAACCGTGATTCGTGGACGAAGTTCTTGCATAGTATGCGGAACAGTTAAGTTAATTGTCATGTTAGCCTCCCTTCTAGAATAAGGCTTTGATGTTGGCTGTTTGACGAACAGCAGGCGATCTGGTGCTTGTTGGGGCATCCAAGCAGGTCAGATAGGTGAAAATGGGGCTGTGTGACATGGAATGATCTCCTTTCATCACAGGTGGGTGCGAAGCCATAGTCCCAACCGCCCAAAGGGCGAACGAGACAGACTTGCAGGATGGTAAGATTGATGGGGCGTATCAGCGATTTTCATCAACTGAAGGGCCATGCCGATGGGGGCGGCATAGGCAGGGCCTGATGTTGTATCATCAAGGCCTGAGACTTGGATGGGATGGGCAAGGCTCGCATGTCTCTGCCAATATTGTGAGACAAAATCAGCCATGCCAGTGAGCTGGCTTGCGCCGCCCGTTAACACCACTCTTTTTGAGATGTGATTGGCAAGCCCGCCCGCTTCAAGCCGCTTTTGAATAAGATCCAAAATTTCCTCAATGCGTGGTCTGATCACATCTGCCAAGAATTGACGGCTAA
The DNA here is from genome assembly GCA_937924895.1 of uncultured Alphaproteobacteria bacterium. Classification (GTDB taxonomy): domain Bacteria; phylum Pseudomonadota; class Alphaproteobacteria; order Puniceispirillales; family Puniceispirillaceae; genus UBA685. Next base: position 35,822 of record CALEYP010000097.1, on the reverse strand, counting down.
TCACTTCGCCATTTGACAATTGTAAATCTTGCATTTGGAAGGGGGCGCTGGCAGGTACAAAATTATCACCGCGTGCGGCAAAGGGTGGGGGCGCTAAAATATCGCCTAATGCTTCACCATGGGATGGTGTAACAGATCCCTCCATCGCCTTTAATCGTTCCGCATCGCTGAGCGATAATGAGAGGATATTGGCAATATCTCTTGTGATTTGAATGCCGCCTAATGGTACGCTCACCAAGCCAATAATGCCGCCATGAAGGAATAAGGCAGCAGATGTTGTCCCGCCACCCATATCCAGAATGAGAGCGCCGAGGTCACGTTCTTCTTCCGTTAAGCATGATAGGCCACTTGCCGCTGCCGCATTGCCGAGACGACCAAGCGAGAGATGATTATGTTCGGCAGCCTCAGAGACATTCAGATAGGCACTGCTATCAATGGTTAAAGAAGTGATATCAACTGAAAGGTGGCTAGCGCGCATCCCTTTGGGGTTGCGGACAGGGTGATGGCCATCAATCATATAGCCTAGCTCTTCAGTTTGAATCAAAGCACGTCCCTCTGGGAGAGGTGACTGGAATTGCTTTGTCAGCAGCCGGCGGATATCTCGTGCCCCCACAAGCGAATCTGCCAATTCTAATTGATGACGGCTAATCTGTGAGGCAATTCGTCCGCCTGGCATCACAATATGTAAATCTTTGACAGTCAGCGAGGCTTTGCGTTCTGCGGCTTCCACCACTTTCCCTAAGGTTGCTGAAAATTCAGCGAGGTCTGAAATCTCACCTCTCTGGATGCCAGCCGATGCATGCATCGCATGAGATAAGACAGTCAGGCTGCCATCTGCGGCTTGTTCAATAATTAAGCAAGCTAATTTAGACGAGCCAATATCAAGGACAGCAAAGGGCCCTTTGACCTGCTGCGGATGAATAGGGATGAGGGCGTTCATGTCTTTCTCCCTTTCTTTGCCAATGGCAGATTGGGCTGAACAATCAGCTGGCCAGGAATACGCAGGTCAATCATGGACAAATCACGTTTCATAATTTGCGTATCGCGATCGAGCACTGCCAATTTTGACCAGGCAAGTGCGGCATCCATTTCAGGAAGTTTGACCTCAAGGCCGGTCCGCAGATGGACATTCCACCGCCGGTCAGAGATACGATGAATAGCCCACACATCGGCATATAATTCAGGTTCTGTTTTTAGCGCATCCAAAATGGCGGCGGCATGGGCAGCTGCACCATCACCGGCGACAACGGGCAGATGGGCAAAATCCGCAGAATCAGCCGTGAAAATAATATCGCCATGCTGATCAATCAGGCGATGCCCCCCTGTCATTTGCAAGAGCGCCATCGGACGTCGTTCTACCAGATTGATGGTGAGCGCATCAGGGAATTGGCGGCTGACGCGTGCATATTTGACCCAGCCCAACTGTTGGAGCTGAGACTGAATATCTTTGACATTAAGAGATAGTAGCGGCGTGCCATAAGGCGCATCAACAGCTGATAAAATATGCTCATGCGTGGTGTAATTGCGCCCTGTAATATGGAGCTCAGATAATGCCATACCTTGAGACGCGGTGAGGCTATAAAAGGCAGGCGATAGATGTCCTGACGCCCCCCATAAACCCAGCATCAAACATCCTGAAACGCCGCCAATCAGCGCACGGCGCCCGTTACGGCTCAGTAGGATAGTACGCAACCAGCTGGCTTGATCAGGGCTCCGCTTAGCAGCCGGTTCTGATTTTGCAAAAGGAAGGCGGTTTATCAATCGTCGCATTGGGCAATCTCCAATAAATGATTGACAAGTTCTTCACCGGAAATACCGCGCCATAAGGCCTGTTCTGGCACAAGTGAGGTGGCTGTCATCCCAGGCTGGGTGTTCATTTCCAGCATATAGAGGCGGTTGGCCTTATCATCAAAACGATAATCTGCCCGTGCTACACCGCGACAACCTAGCATACGATAGGCGGCCTCTGCCCAATCTAAGGCTTGGGTTTCAATGTCCTTTGGTATCTCAGCTGGTATCACATGATGTGAGCCGCCTACCTTATATTTGGCATCAAAATCATAGAATTCTTCTGCTGTTGTGATTTCAGTGACACCAAGCGCTGTGCCATCAAGAACAGATACAGTGAGCTCGCGGCCAGGAATAAAGGCCTCAGCAAACAGGTTGGTACCAATTTCCCACTCATCACTACGCGGTGGTTCTTTATCGCCAGTGATAATTTTGACACCAAAGCTAGAGCCTTCATTCACTGGTTTGACAACATAGTCACCATTATAATCTTGTGGGCGCAATAGTGGCCCATCTTCGATAAGCGATAGGCGCTTTGGCACAGCAATGCCACCTGATTGGAAAATGAGCCGTGAGGCCACCTTATCCATAGCAAGAGAGGATGCTAGTACCCCGCTATGCGTATAGGGAATACCAAGCACATTGAGCAATCCCTGCACAGAGCCATCTTCCCCCACTTGCCCGTGAAGGGCATTAAACACGCGGGCAGGCTTTATCTCTTCCAATGTTTTGGCGATATCACGTGTGAGTTCTACCTCAATTGCATCCCAGCCAGCGCCTCTTGCTGCCTTGGCGCAGAATGAGGCAGAGACCCGAGACACAGCTGCTTCTGATGTCCAGCCACCCATTAATACAACAACGCGTGAGGGATCTTGACTATGCATGCTTCGTCTCCTTCATCATCGCCCGGCCGCATAATTTGATTTCCCAGCGTAAAGAGATGCCGGAATGGGCCACGACACGACGTCTTATTTCTTCGCCAAGCTCCTCGAGATCACGAGCGCTGGCGGTACCGCTATTAATCATAAAATTACAATGTTTCTCTGACATATGGGCGCCGCCTACCTGCAAACCGCGGCCACCTGCGGCATCAATGACACGCCATGCATTATCGCCCTCAGGGTTGGCAAAGGTGGACCCTCCAGTGCGTACCCCTTGCGGCTGTGTTTCAGCCCGTTTCTGTAACATCTCTTTCATCTCAGCCTTGCAGGCCTCAACTGATTGTGCTGTTGTGTGAAACCGTGCTGATAAGAAGATCGCATCAGCCTCAACGTCACTATGACGATAGGACATGCCCATCTCAGCTGGCGTGCGCTCCACAATTGTGCCATCACGCAACATGATGCGGGCGCTCTGCACCACATCTTTAAATTCACTGCCATAGCAACCCGCATTCATGCGTAATCCGCCACCAATTGTACCAGGAATAGACACAAGGAATGACAAGCCCCCACGACCCCATTTGCCAGCCGCACGGGCTAAGGCCGCATCTGTGACGCCTGCACCGGCAATGATGCTGTCTCCGTCTTGTGTGATAGCAGAAAACGCGTCACCAAGATGAATAACACAGCCCTCTACGCCGCCATCACGCACCAGCATATTTGATCCTGCGCCCAATAGAAGGAGCGGCATATTGCTATCAGCTTGGCTCAGGAACGCAGCTAAATCAGCTTCATCTGCTGGCTCAAAATAGAGGTCAGCAGGACCGCCTACACCAAGCCATGTGTGCCGTGATAGAGACTCAGCATTGGTTAAAATGCCGCGAATGCCAGTGAAATCTTCAGCGCGCCAATCTGTCATGAGGCCTCCTCTTTTGGTAAGAGAGGGGCAAGCGCATCCGGCAGGGCAGCAGCCCAGCTCGTAATTGAACCAGCACCAAGACACATTACCAAATCGCCCGCCTTGGCATGTTCGGCAATGAGGGCAGGCAGCGCCTCTTCTGTTTCTAGAACCAGAGGCATACGATGGCCATAAGATTGCAGCCCTAATACGAGGTCTTGCTTTCCAAATCCAGGGATAGGCGCTTCACCTGCGGCATAAACATCTGCGACAATCACGATGTCTGCATCGTTAAAACACCCACAGAAATCATCAAAGAGGTCGCGCAAACGGCTATAGCGATGAGGCTGAACAACGGCAATGAGCTTATTGTCTTGGCATCTCATACGACCGGCATTGAGGGCAGCTTTGATCTCCACCGGGTGATGCCCATAATCATCAATGATCGTGACACCGCCAACCTGACCTTTCAAGTCAAAGCGCCGTCCTACCCCTTTAAATTGGGCGAGGGCATGACGAATAACCTCAACATCAATTCCCATTTCAATAGCAACAGCAATAGCGGCGAGACAATTCTGGACATTATGTGTGCCAAGCATGGGGAATGCCATATCAGACAGCGTAAAGGCCTCGCCCATCACCCGATCAGATAGCTGGATATCAAACAGCATTTGGTTGCAATCATGGCGAATATTTACCGCTCTCACATCTGCCATCGCGGTCAAGCCATAAGTGATAATGCGGCGATCTCTGATTTTCGGTAGCAACCGTTGTACGGAGGCATGGTCAATGCATAGGGTCGCAAATCCATAAAAGGGAATTGAGGATACAAAATTCTCAAAGGCTAATTCAAGATTTTCGAATGACCCATGATGGTCAAGATGTTCTGGGTCGATATTGGTGACAATGGCAACGGTTGGCTTCAGGCGTGAGAAAGACCCATCACTTTCATCGGCTTCTACAACCATCCATTGCCCAGCACCTAGCTTGGCATTACTGCCCCAGCTTGAGATGATGCCGCCATTGACAACGGTTGGGTCAATATTTGCGGCGTCTAGTAATGTGGCAACCAGTGACGTCGTAGTGGTTTTGCCATGTGTGCCTGCGACTGCCACAGACCACCGCAAACGCATCAATTCACCTAGCATTTCAGACCGATGAACCACAGGTAGAAAGCGGCGTCTGGCCTCAAGAACTTCAACATTATCAGCTTGGATCGCGGTCGAAATAACCAAGATAGAAACATCGTCAAGATTGGTCGCTGCTTGCGGAATGGCAACAGCGATGCCCTTGGCACGAAGCCGTTTTACATTGGCATTTTCGGCAATATCACTGCCTTGCACCTGATATCCCAATTCATGCAGAATTTCAGCAATGCCGCTCATCCCAATGCCACCAATACCGGTGAAATGGATTTTTCCGATGCTAAAAGGAAGGGCCGTCATGACTGGGCTCCTTTGCTATCTGTGAGGATAAATTCGGCAATGGCTGAGGGCGCCTGCGGTTTCGCTTTGTCTCTGGCGCATTGGGCCATATTCTGGCGGGTAGCGGGATCGCATAAGTGAAGTAGGGCGGCATGCATGCTCTCTTCATCACAATGAGCCTCATCGATAAGATGGGCCGCGCCAGCATTAGCCAGGAGTTGCGCATTCATGGTTTGATGGTCATCCATGGCGGCGGCGAACGGCACCAAAATGGCGGCGCGGCCAGCGGCTGCAATTTCTGCCACTGATGATGCGCCTGCGCGGCCAATAATGATATCGGCCTTATCATAAAGCTGCGCCACATTGTCAAAGAATGAGGCAATCTCCGCTGAGATACCATGCGTGCGATAGAATGATGTAAGTCGTTCGACATCTTCTGGGCGGGCTTGCTGTGTGATTTCCACCTTTGTTGAGGTGGTATTCACGAAAGTGGCAATAGCAGCAGGCACCACGTCTGATAGGATTTTTGCGCCCAATGAGCCACCAGTGATGACGATGTGAAGGGGGCCATCATGAGTGTCATAGGGCTGTGTGGCAAAGAAGGCGTCTCGCACGGGCATGCCTGTCACTGTGGTAGTGACAGTATGTGGAACATATTTTGTGTCATCCCAAGACAAAGCAGTGCCGTGGGATAGCCTAGCAAGGAGTTGGTTAGCCCGCCCCATTACGCCATTTTGTTCATGCAAATAACAACGAATACCGAGAAGGCGCGCGGCTAAGACGGGGGCAAAAGACGGATAACCGCCAAAGCCAATAACGGCATGAGGGCGCCGCCATAAATAAGCCCCTAATGCTTGGATCAGTCCAATGGTTAGTTGCGCCATACCGAGAAGTTTACGACCAAAGGCGCGCTGGAAGGGCGAGCCAGCGGACAAGCTGCGGTAGCTGATTTTGCCTGTCACCATTGGCACGCCTCTTTTGTCAGTAAAGAGTGTGGTGCTATGCCCCATCTGCGCAAGTTGTTCGGCAACGGCGAGCGCTGGAAAAATATGGCCACCTGTACCACCAGCTGCGAGGATAAAATTAGCCATTTAACCATCCCTCTCTCAGCCGGCGTCTGGTTAGTGCCAAAATCATGCCAATCGTGATTCCGCTCGCGAGAAGCGATGATCCGCCATAGCTAATGAGTGGCAGAGTCATGCCTTTTGTTGGGATCAAATCAACTGATGATGCCATGTGAATAGCGGCCTGAACGCCAAATTGCATGGCCAATCCAGCGCCTGCAATAAGACAGAATAAATTATCCCGTGCGGCGGCTTTGCTGAAGCTGCGCATCACAATGAAACCATAAAGCGCGATAATTAGCAGGCACATCAACACGCCATATTCCTCAGCAGCGACAGAGAAAATAAAATCGGCATGTGCATCAGGGAGGTAATGTTTGATTTGCCCATCACCAGGCCCTACGCCCAAAATACCACCATCGGCGAAACTGCGGATAGACAAATCAGACTGCATTGACCCGCCATCTAGGAATTTATCCACGCGGTTCTTCACATGTGACAAATTAAGGTAAGCTAGCCCAAAGGAGCCTGCTGTCACGATCACGGCGCCTACCACCAATAGCCATGGCATTCCGGCAAGGAACATCTGGAATCCCCAAGTCAGGGCAACGACAGCGGTCATGCCCACGTCCGGCTGCAGGATGAGGATAGACACAATGATGCCAGCCAATCCACCAGCCCAAATCCATCCTGGAAAATCATCGCCCTCACGCCACAGGCTGAGAAGCCAGCCGCTGACAATCGCGAAGAATGGCTTCGCAAATTCAGACGGTTGTAAATTAAGAGGACCGATGGCTATCCATCTTGTGGCCCCTTTCACCTCTGGCCCCAATACCAAAGTTGCGATCATGAGGCCGACCACGCCTGTGAGTGATAAGAGAGACAAGATACGTATGAGGCGCGGCGTCAGAAGCGAGAAAAACAGCATCGCGCCAATGGCAGGGACGAGATAGACTAATTGTCGCCAGACGAAATGCATATCTGGCAATGAGATGCGTTGCGCTACGGCAGGGCTTGCCGCCATAACCATCAAAATACCAGTTACAAGCAATAGCAAAATAGCAGTGAGAAGATAGCGATCAACCGTCCACCACCAAATGCCAAGAAGTGATCTATCGGTTCTACCGAGCATGGCTGACCTCCCTATCTGGCTGAGAGGTGGTCGCCATGACAAGCGATTCAAAATGAGAGCCACGGGCGCTAAAATTATCAAATTGGTCAAATGATGCCGCGGCAGGCGATAATAAAATCACATCACCAGCAATCGCCGCCCCTTGAGCGGCCGCAAGGGCGTCATCCATTGTCTTATATGATGAATGGTCCAGCGTGGTACCGCTTTCCTGAGCGAACGCACCAGCTGATTGCCCATAGAAATAGGCAGCTTTGATATGGCTTTGATAGTCTAAACAGGCGCCAATGCCATCTTCTTTGGCCACACCGCCAGCCAACCAGTGAATATTCTGATACGCTGATAAAGCACGTGATGCCGCATCACCATTGGTTGCTTTGGAGTCATTGACATAAGAGACACCAGCAATCTCAGCGACAGGCGTTAAACGATGCGGCAGGCCAATGAAACTGGCTAGGCCATCTCTAATCTTCTGCTCAGATACCCCACATGATTGGGCGATGCGCGCGGCAAAGGCTGCGTTCTGCGCGTTATGTGCCCCAGCCAGATAAGGATTATTTATTGTGTCGGGCAGAGACGCCGCATCAATAATTTCAATAGAGGCGGGTAGGCTCTGTGCCCAGTCATGTAGGGCACTCACAAGAGGACCATCCGCGCCAATGAGGCCAAGTGACGAAGCAGAAAGGGCTGATAAGACACGCTTCTTCGCTGCGATGTATCCGTCTATGCCGCCATGCCTATCAAGATGATCTGGTGTGATGTTGAGCAAGCAGCCAATATCTGGTTGCAAAGATGGCGTGGATTCAAGCTGATAGGAGGATAATTCCAAAATTGTGATGCCAGTCTCAGTCTCGCGCAGAGCGGAATGAGCGGTGCCTAAATTGCCACCGACGGCAACATCACAGCCGGCCTCTTTGAGGATGTGTCCGGCTAAGGCCGTGGTTGTTGATTTTCCGTTTGTGCCTGTGATCACAACCAACTTGCCCCATTGACCAGTGCGAAGGGCAAATTCAATCTCAGAGATCACCTCCACATCATGGGACAGAGCGGCTTTGACTACCGCATGTGGCGATGGGTGCGATAAGGGAACACCTGGGCTAATGACAAGCGCATCTAATCCTGTCCAATCCCACTGTGAAAATGGCACCGCATCTTGTGCATCAACCAGCGAAGCAGTGATAGGCTTATCATCATCAATGACACAATTGATGCCGAGATCACAGGCGCGCTGATAGGCGGCTAGACCAGATAGGCCAGCGCCAAAAATCGCAATCTGTGAGAGGGTTTGTGTCATAGGTCGAACGTGCTCCTCTATCGTAGCTTCAAAGTTGACAAGGCGACGAGCGCCAAGATGACAGAGATAATCCAAAAGCGGATAACGATGGTTGGCTCAGCCCAGCCCTTCTTTTCAAAATGGTGATGCAACGGCGCCATCAAGAAGATGCGCTTGCCGGTTAATTTGAAAGAGGCCACTTGCAAGATCACAGAGACAGTCTCAAGGACGAATAAGCCGCCCGTAATGGCCAGAACTAATTCATGCCGCGTTGCCACAGAGATGGCGCCAAGCGCGCCGCCCAATGCCAATGAGCCGGTATCGCCCATAAAGACACGGGCTGGCGGAGCGTTAAACCATAAGAAACCAAGTCCAGCGCCAATGAGTGCGCCGCATAACACCGCTAATTCACCGGTGCCAGCGACATAGTGAATCTGCAGATAATCGGCGAAATTGGCATTACCCGACAGATAGGCAATGAGCGCAAACACACCTGCCGCAATCATCACAGGCACAATGGCAAGCCCATCAAGTCCATCGGTCAAATTCACCGCATTTGAGGCGCCAACAATCACGATTAACGCAAATGGCACATAGAAATAAGACAGATAGATAAGAGTATCTTTGAAGAACGGTACCGCAATGCCATAGCGCAGCTCATCTGGGGACAGCTCAATCAGCAAAATGATGGTTGTCAGCGCAATCACAAGCTGCAGAACCAATTTCTGATAGGAGCGCAGACCGGCTGAGGTTTTGCGTTTTAATTTCAGCCAATCATCCATGCCACCAATAGCGCCAAAGCCAATCGCAACGATTAAAACAGGCCAGAGATAGGCATTGCTAAGTGGTACCCATAACAAGGTGGAGATGGTGAAACATCCTAAGATAAGCAAACCGCCCATCGTTGGCGTACCAGCTTTTGTCAAGATATGCGATTCAGGGCCATCTTGGCGGATGGGTTGGCCTTCTGCCTGATGTGATTTTAGCCATCTGATAAAGGCAGGGCCAATTAATAGGCTAAGCAAAAGCGCCGTCATCACCGCGCCACCAGTACGGAACGTCAAATAGCGGAAGATATTCAAAGCCGATAAGTGGTCAGAGAGCGGAACAAGCAGATCAGGAAGCATTTGGCATCTCCGCTATATGGTCAGAAGTTGTGTGATGATAGGCGCGCAATGCGGCAGCAATTTGCGGCGCGCCTGACCCATTTGACCCCTTCACAAGGACGACATCACATTGGCTAAGCGCATCAGCGAGTTGCGGTAGGATAGAGGCAGCCGTCTCACTTGTCCGGCAATCTGGTAAGGGTGATAGAGATGCGCTAAGGGCCGACATTTCGTGCCCAACAAGCCATAGCAGATCGGGTTTGATATCCAAGAGGGGGGCAATTAGTGCGTGATGCGCGGCGGTGCTATGGGTGCCGAGTTCCAACATATCTGTCAGGATGAGGCCAATTTTTTGGCCGTTGAAGGTCGTAAGATAGCGCAAAGCTGCCTGCATGGAATCAGGACCGGCATTATAGCTATCATCAATTAAGATTGTATTATGGTCTGCACCAAGAGACAGCGCGATATGCGCCCCGCGTCCTGGCATTTCTTGCAACGTGGCAAAGTGAGGAAGTGCTTTTTCAACGTCTAAGCGGAGTGCCTCACACACAGCGATGCCTATTAACGCAATCATGGCGTGATGTGGGGCATGAAGGCCAAGGCGTAACTCATGGCTTATCCCCGTGCGGTGATTGCAGATTACGATTTCCTGCCCCTCAGCCACAGATTTTTGCCCTTGCAGCTGAATGGCGGCCGCATCACTTGCCCCAAAGCTCAGAACCTCTAAGCCTTGTGCGAGCGCTGCATCACGCAGATAGTCAAAATAATCATCATCTGCGGGCAAGATCGCGATACCGCTTGTCATGCCTGTAAATATCTCAGCCTTTGCCGCCGCAATATCATCTAAAGAGGTAAAATGACCAATATGGCTGGCTGCGATTTTTGTGATAATGGCAATGTCGCCCGCGAAAAGCTGGCTTAAAGGTGCGATTTCGCCTGCATGGTTCATCCCCATTTCCATAATGATAATCTCAGCCTCATCAGGGCATCTGACCATCGAAAGTGGGGCACCAATATGATTATTAAAATTGCCACGGCTCGCATGGCATGGGCCATAGGCTGATAGAATGTGGAACAGGGCGTCTTTGGTGCCTGTCTTGCCAACTGACCCAGTCACAGCAATCTTGGCGGCTTTTGTCTCACTCATGGCTGCTTTGGGAAGATGGCGCAGGCCAATCATGAAATCTGGAACGCGTAATTGTGCGGCCTTTGTTTAGGTAGTTGGTGGCTGGACGATGTCGATGTGGCTCTCACCAAGCGCTGAAAGAAAGCGATGCCCATCTGTGTGCGTGCCTGGCAAAGCAAAGAAGAGGTCATTCTCTTGCATCTCACGGCTATCAATATGCGCGGTCCGCCATCCGGCATTTGGGAATAAGCCGTCCTGCCATTCACCATTTGTGATCTTTGCCAATTCAGCAGCGGTCCAGTGATTAAGCATCCGCGCCCCCTTGCGATAAGAAAGAGACAGCGACATTTGCGATGGCTACATCATCAAAAGGCAGTGTTTCATGCCCGACAAGCTGTGTGGTCTCGTGGCCCTTGCCAGCAATGAGCAGGCAATCACCGGCTTCTAATTCCTGAATGGCTTGTTCAATGGCTGCCCGCCGATCGGCAACTTCAACAAAATTACCTTGTCCAGCGGCCATAATCTCCGCGCGGATTGCAGCCGGGTCTTCCGACCGCGGGTTATCGTCTGTAATATAGCTTTTATCAGCAAGGTCTGATGCCACTTGGCCCATCAAAGCGCGCTTGCCCTTGTCACGGTCGCCGCCGCATCCAAACAAGGCGATAAGCCGTCCTGACACATCAGGGCGCAGATGGCGCAACGCATTTTCCAACGCATCTGGCGTATGCGCATAATCCACCAAGATTACGGCACCTTTGGGGTGGCCAGCCACGGGTTGCATGCGTCCTGCAATTGGTTTTAAGCGGGCAAGGGCGCCGAAACTATCTTGTGGCGGTAAGCCAGATAAATGGGCCATCAGCGCGGCAAGGAGCGCATTTTCCACTTGGAAACGTCCTTCGAGTGCGAGCGCGATATGATATGTCTCACCATGCATCGCAATTTGACAATCATGACCATAGCTTGTTGGTGTTATCTTATGGATCTGCAAATCAGCAGAGTCCTGATAGCCAACTGTTTTCACGATGATGGCGCGGTCTGCAAGCTCGCGGGCCAGATTTTGGCCAGCCTCATCATGGATCGCGATGGCTGCCGCGGCGCCGTCAGGTAAATAGTGATGAAATAGGCTAGCTTTGGCGTTGAAATAGGCGGTCATATCACCATGAAAATCGAGATGGTCACGGCTTAGATTGGTGAAGCCGGCCACATGAAGTGGCATGCCGGTAAGGCGCCCCTGTGCTAAGCCATGCGATGAGGCTTCGAGCACGACGCGCCCCACACCTGCGCTTGCTAATGTATGGAGCGCATTGAATAAATCTTCTGAGGCATAGCTTGTCAGAGACGGCGCCTCATAGGAGATATCAGCGCCAGAGACGTGAACGCCAAGCGTGCCTAACGAGGCTGAACGCCACGTCGCGTGGAACCAAATTTGGCGCAAAAATTCTGCCACTGATGTTTTGCCATTTGTGCCGGTCACAGCGGCAATGATGGCAGGTCGTTTTGGCCAGAATTTGGCACAGAGCGCGCTATAGCTTGCTCGGCTGTCTGGGGTAATTATCACAGGGCATGATGCGCTGGTTGACACCTCTTTTTCTGTCACAAGGGCTATGGCGCCTGCGGCAATCGCGGCCTCGCAATAATCATGTCCATCAGCATCATGACCTTTGATGGCAACAAAGACGCTCCCTTTGGTTATGCGTCGTGAATCAGCGCTGATATGTGTCACAATCTGGGCGCCTGTTGCATCATCAAATGCTTGATTCGGGAAGAGATCACAAAGCTGCATGACGCTTCTCCTCTTCACCTATTTTGATATCTTGGATGAGGTTTTGTTTGACCTCATCAGCCTCATTGTCAACTGGCAGAATGCCTAATTTTGGGGCAACTTTTTCCACCACGCGGCGGACGATAGGGGCAGCAACCCAGCCAGCAGTGGCGTAGCCATAAGAGAATTTTTGACCCTTTGGCTCATCGACCATTACCAAAATCAAATAAGCCGGATCATGAGATGGGAAGCCGGCAACAAAAGACACCATATTGGCCTTTTTGTCATAGCCTTTCCCTTTGATTTTCTCCGCCGTACCTGTTTTACCACCGACAAGATAGCCTGCGGCTTCAGCGAAGTTCCCCGTGCCATCATCATGGCTCACAACCAGCCGCATCATCGAGCGGATGGCTTTGGCGGTATCTTCGGAAAAGATGCGAGTCTCAATGCGCTCAGCAGCAGGGCGTTGTTTCAGCAAGGTAGGCGTGCGGTAAATCCCATCCCCAGCTGCGGCAGCAATAGCGGAGGCGGCGCTAAGAGGTGTCACTGATAACCCATGACCGTAAGAGATCGTCATGGAGGCGATGCGTTCCCAACGTGAAGGCACAAGAGGCCGTGATACTTCTGGTAATTCTAGCGATAATCTATCAAGTAAGCCCAAACGTTGCATGTAAGCGCGTTGTGTCTCAATACCCATCGCATCTGCCATGCGTGCCGAGCCAATATTTGACGAATAAACAAGGATTTCGGATACGCTGAGCGGTCGGTTATGGGGATGATAATCCCTGATTTTAAAACGCGAGATTGAGATAGGCTTGGAGACTTCGAATTCTTCTTCAAATCGTACGGCGCCAGATTCAAGGGCAATCGCGGTATTGAGGACTTTAAAGATAGACCCCATTTCATATACGCCCTTTGTCACCTTGTTAAAACGGGCATCTTCATCAGAGCGGCCAAAGTGATTAGGGTTGAAATCAGGCAGAGACGTCAGGGCAATCACTTCTCCTGTCTTGATATCGATCATGACGCCTGCGCCACCAATTGCCTCAAACTTATCAATCTGGTTTAGAATCTCTTGGCGCAATACACCTTGCACGCCCATATCAAGGGCAAGATGTAAGTCATTTCCAGATGCAAGATGTGAATCAAATTGCTTTTCTAGTCCGGCAATGCCCTTGCCATCTACATCAAGTGCACCAAGAATATGCGCTGCTTCATGACCATGAGGATAAAGGCGTGTGGTGGTGCTTTTCACGGCAATGCCAGGCAAGCCTAGATTGAGAATTTGTTTATATTTTTGAGGGGTTAAGCGGCGCTCTAGCTCAATATATCTCGTTTTTGTGCCGAACTTCTGAAGTAAGCGCTCTTCTGACCATCGCGGTAAGAGGGGGGCAAGTTTAGCCGCTGTCTCGAAAGGGTCTAGGATGAGTTTAGGGTCGGCATGCAAGACGCGCACAGGCACAGATGTGGCCAGCCGTTTGCCTGTTCTGTCAATGATGGCGCCGCGTTGCACCGTTCCTTTTTGGGCGGTCGCGTGATGCGAGCGCAAATCAGGTGATGTAGATAGATACATCGCTTTGCCAGATATTGTGACCAAACAAAGCGCAACCGCCACCATGCCGAAACGCAGGCGGTTATGCGCAATCTTGCGAGATTGCGCTGGTTGCGGCTTAGCTGGCCAAATAATATCACGCAAGCGATAGGTCATTTCACCTCGCTTGTCTCACGGAAGGGGATGGCCTCAAGGGGGACAACCCGGTCCGTTGAAATAGGCTGAAGTGACAGCAAGTTTGTTGAAAGGTTCAAGACTCTCTGTGGCCGTGTTAAATAAGACCATTCCGCATTTAAAATTGCGGCTTGCTGTCGCTCATGGCGAATTTGCGCCTCAAGGCTCGCCAATTCATCATCTCGTGAATCATAGCTATATTTGACCATATAGAGGCCTGTGCCGCAGATGATAATAATACAAAGTGAGATCAGAAATAACCGCATGTTACATCATCTCCGTTTGTTGGTGGTAAGGAGCAGGCGTCGCTAGCCGGCAGGCGGCACGCAATTTCGCAGAGCGCGCCCGAGGATTGCGCGCAATCTCGTCATCTGTTGGGATGAGCGGCTTTCGTGTCAGCGCTTCAAACAAGGCTGGCGCCTCCTCTAAATCAGGTAAATGACGCGAGGGGCGTGATGTTTTGCCTGTTGCTTTTGTGAGGTAACGCTTCACATGCCTGTCTTCTAATGAATGGAAGGTGACAACAACCAGATGACCGCCTGGCTTTAGCAGCTGCTCTGTCGCTGCGAGCGCCTGATCAATCTCTGCCATTTCCTGATTGACAAAAATCCGGAGCGCTTGGAAAGAGCGGGTGGCAGGGTCTGATTGTCCTGGCTTTGGGCGTGGCATCACAGATTTGATTATCTCAGCCAGTTCTAAAGTGCGCGTGATGGGGGCGGCATCACGGGCTTTGACGATGGCTCTGGCGATTCTGCGTGAGGCGCGCTCATCCCCGAAATGATAGAGGATATCTGCGATTTCTGCTTCTTTGTAGCCATTCACCACATCAGCGGCATCAAGCCCATCTTGGGACATGCGCATATCAAGCGGCCCATCTTTTTGAAAGGAAAAGCCGCGCTCTGCTTGATCGAGCTGTGTGGAACAAACACCAAGGTCAAAGACAATACCGTCAAATCCGTCCTTAGCGGCCGGGTTCGTCTCACGCAAATTTGCAGAGAGCGCAATCATCTCAGAGAAGGGACCTTGTGCGAGATGAAAGCGACCATCAGCTTCCGCGACAAGAGACTGCCCTCTTGTGATGGCGTCGGGGTCTCTATCAATAGCAAGAAGCTGGCAAGTAGCTGCCTGCAGAATGGCACGGCTATAGCCGCCATTTCCAAAAGTAGCATCAAGGTAGAGGCCGCCATCGCGTGGCTGTAGGGTTGAGAGAACCTCATCAAGCATAACTGGTTGATGTAGGTCTGTCTGGCTCATCATGAGCCTCCTGTCTGAGGGGCAGAGGACAGGGTTAATTTGGGCAAGCCAACCTCTTTGGCTTTGCGGCGGGCATCACTGACGCGGTCGCGATAGGTCTCAGGGTGCCAAATTTGAAATGACTTCCCAATACCAGCAAAAAGTGCCGTATCTCCTAAGGCGGCATGGGCGATAAAATCATCAGACAGCAAAATCCGGCCATCGCTATCAATGCGCATTTCCTGCGCGCTCGATAGCATCGTTGTCAAAGTGGCTACATCCTCTGAGAGGCTATCCATTTGATCAATGGCATCAACAATCTGCGCAATTCGATCAGGCCCGCAGCCTTCCACGCATGGCAATAGCAGCGAATGATACAAAAAGAGCGAGGCGTGATTGGCTTCCAAGGTCGCGCGGAATGGCGCAGGGACTGAAATACGGCCCTTGCGGTCAATTTTATTTTCGAATGTGGATACAAAAAACGCCACTATTCGCCATCCCATTTCGTCGACATTCGTGCGATATCGGGGGCGGCACCTGCCAATTTTTTCGTTAATTACAAAACCGCTAACAGCTTGATTTAAATTGTATTTTTCTTATCAAGCCCAGTCTCCGCCTGTCAGATTGCCCCCAAAATGACAGATTTTGACCAGCTATGGAGCTGTTATGGGTTCTTATGGGATATCATGGGAAATACTGGTTCGTCAATGGGATTTGCACTTTTCGTCATGGAAAAACTCAAATAAATCAACGACTTATAAAGCAATTTGTGAGCAATGGCTCGTAACACATTGCTTAATAATAATAAATTGATATTTGTACCTTTTTTGTTCTAAAAAACCATAAAATAGCACCCCACAAAAGCGGGGTGCCGTTAGATGAGAGTAGGGAGATAACCGCCCTATTTCTCAATATGTGCTGTGACTTTGGCAGGGCGCAAATGTTCGGTCATTTTCCGGCCTTCATCATGGCCAATGTCAAGACGGTCAAGCGTGATAGGAATACCGGCGCCAACATTAATAATGCCTGTCACAAAATGGTCGGCATATCTTGTCGGGGCGACCATTGCGAGAATGCGTAACGCCTGTCCTTTTTTGGCTTTCACCGAAATTGTAATGGATTTTCCCGGGGCCAATAATACGCCTGGCGGTCCATCTGTCCCATGGCCAACAGTGGCCTTTCGTCCAATCATTTCAACCGTTTTCATAGGGTCACCAGTGAGAATCTGATGCTCTGCTGCATCAGATACATAATTGCCCACAAAGATTTTATCATCTGAGCGAACGGGCGCGATCACGATAGGGGCTAAGAGTTCATCATCCATATTATTGGTGATAGTAATGTCAATTTTGTCATCATCTCCGCCCATAGCAAAGCTATGAGATAGGCCAAAGACAGTCAGCGCTGCAATCGCAGCCATCAGCGTTATGCCCCGCAAAAGGCTGCGCTTAAGCAGCTGGTAAAATGTGTGATGGATAGGGTGCGTCATAGCAATCCTCCTTCGTCAATTGTGACGAATGACATACCGGCTATGGCAGGTATTTGACTCCCCTTTACAGCTAGTGTGCCAATAAAAAGGTTAAAAAACCGTTAATGCCTTTGCTTTTTTTGAAAAAAGGTCAGATAGCCTATAAGCCGGGTTCTGTACTGGCCATGCCAGTGATGACTATTCATCTAGCCTGTCAGTTACCTGACAGGTCAAGCAACCTACCCGAACAGTCTGGCAGGATCGCCAGTGCGAAGACGCGGTCTGTTCCTATCTGGTTTTGCTCCGGATGGGGTTTACCATGCCAGCCTTGTCACCAAGCCTGCGGTGCGCTCTTACCGCACCTTTTCACCCTGACCTGTCGTAACAGGCGGTCTGTTTTCTGCGGCACTTTCCCGAGGGTCGCCCCCGCTGGACGTTATCCAGCATCCTGATCCTGTGGAGCCCGGACTTTCCTCTCTTAGCTAGGCTAACAGCAGTCATCCGGCCATCTGACCTAGTGTCATATCTGCCTGAGGGTGACGGGGAAATCAAGATAGAATGGCAAAGGTACATAGGGCACATAGCGCGCAAGGCAGGTTCCTAATCTTGCGCTTCAATCTCTTCGCGCTTCATTTCTAAGGTCAGCCATAGATCTTCCGCCTCGCTGAGCGCGACCTTATCCGCCTCACATTGCGCCGCACAGGCTTGATATGCCTCAGGTTCAGCTTGGAAAAATGCCATATCTGCAAGCTTTGCCTCTGCTGCAGAGATAGCATCTTGGAGCCGAGACATTTCCGCAGGTAGTGTTTTTAACGCATGCGCATCTTTAAAAGTGAGGCGGTCGGTGCGTGGTGCCTTTGGTTTATCTTTGGCAATTTTTTTGGCCTTGGCCTTTTCTTTGGCTCTATCAGCTTGTTTGGTGCGGCGGCCCAAATAATCACTATAGCCGCCCGCATGAGGGGTAATTTTCCCCTCTCCCTCAAAGGCTAAAACAGAGGTAACGGTGCGATCTAGGAAATCTCTGTCATGGCTGACAATCAAAATGGTGCCATCATAATCAGCGATGACCTCTTGCAACAGGTCAATCGTCTCCATATCCAAGTCATTGGTGGGTTCATCAAGCACCAAAAAATTATGCGGCTGGGCAAATATTTTTGCCAAGAGAAGCCTGTTTTGCTCCCCTCCTGAGAGGGTGCCGACACGCTGTGTCATTTTATAATCATCAAACAGGAAATCTCGCAGATAGCTTGTGACATGTTTAGTTTTGCCAGCCACTTCAACTGTCTCGCCCCCATCTGGGCAAAGCACAGTCCATGGTGTGCCCTCTCTATCAAGATGGCTGCGGGACTGGTCAAAATAGGCGGGTAATAGCCCATAACCAAGCTTGACATGACCGCCCGCTGGCTCTGCCTTGCCAAGCATCACACGCACCAGCGAGGACTTCCCGGCGCCATTTGGCCCGATAATGCCTATCCTATCGCCGCGTCGTAATCTGGCGTTAAAATGATTCACCAAGACACGTTCTTCGCCGCTTGCCGTTGGGACTTTGACAGTGATGCTTCGTGTTTCTAACACGACCTGACCGCCACCTTCGGCTGGTCCCGTTGTCATTGACATGGTTTTTGCTGCGATCCCACCTTCTCTGGCGCGCTGGAGCCGCAGCTCTCCTAATTCGCGCAGCCGGCCTTGATTGCGCTTGCGCCTCGCTGAGATGCCTTGGCGTGACCATCTGGTTTCTTCGGCGATCTTTTTGTCTAATTTCGCTAGTCTGACAGATTCTTCTTCTAAGATGCCATCTGACCATTCTTCAAATTGGTCAAAAGCCCCTTGGCGGCGGCGTAATTTGCCCTGATTAATCCAGATGATGCCATTACCAAGCGAGCGCAAAAAGGCGCGGTCGTGGCTGATGAGAACAAGCGCCCCTTGCCGTTCCTTCATCAAGCCCTCAAGCCATTCGATGGTTGGCAAATCAAGGTGGTTTGTCGGTTCATCCAAAAGCAAAACATCAGGGTCACGCACAAGGGCACGCGCTAATGAGGCGCGGCGAGCTTCACCGCCAGACAAGCCATCTGTCATCCGGCCGGGGTCCATCTCAAGCCGATGCAAAATAGCCTCTGCCTTGTAAATCTCTTTGGGATCATCTAGCCCCTCAGCCACATAAGAGGCCAAAGACTGACTGCCTTTAAAGACAGGCGATTGCGGTAGGTATGCGACATCGGTTTGTGGTGCGACCCAGCGGCTACCTTCATCAGGTTCTGCGGTGCCATTAATCAGTTTCATTAATGTCGATTTACCAGCGCCATTGCGCCCAACAAGGGCTAGGCGATCGCCCGCATGAATGGATAGATCAACATGACGCAATAGCCAGCGATCACCTAAGTTCACGCCCATATCACTCAAAGTGAGTAGCGGAGGTGCTGCCATAACCTAACCCTCTCGCTCTTTTGCGGCATGCATCATCAAATCATAGGCGCGGTTAATCCGTGCCAAGCGATCAGTCGCCGCTTCGATGAATTCAGCAGGCATGCCCTTTGCTATCAAATGGTCAGGGTGATGGTCCCGCGCTAGGCTCTTCCATCTGGCCTTGATACTGTCTCTATCAGCATCCTTATCAAGACCTAAAATCTGATGAGGCTTGGCATCATCTGTGGCATATATCTCAGATAGTCGTTCAAATGCCGCATCATCATAGCCAAAAATCTCTGCCACTTCGCGCAAATAGGCCCATTCCGCGGGCGCAATCTCTTTATCAGAGCGGGCAATGAAAAACAGCAAATCTAATAGCTGTTCAAGGATGGGGGCCCGTTCCCCAAATAAGGCGACGGTTTGGCGGGCATAAGCATCAAACCCATCAGGCGTTTGCCGCGCCAAATCCCAAAAGCGTGCCACTTGGGGAATGTCTTTTTCGGGGATGTCAACGCGGGACCGGAAGGCATCAATCTCTGCACGTGTAACAACACCATCAGCACGCGCCATTTTCGCTGATAAGGCAATCACAGCAACGGTAAAGGCTACATTGCGGGTTTGTTCAGGCGCCAACGCCTGTTGCAAGCCGCGCCCGGCCACATGGCCAGCCGCTGCGCCAAGCAAGGCACCGATCGGGCCGCCCATTGCAAATCCAGCGGCCCCGCCAATTATAATTCCCCAAATTGTCATGTTGTGTGTGTAACGCGAGGCAGGGTGCGAATGCAAGTTGCCATCCTTGCCAAATTCATTATTTTACAGCCCAGCAAGACAGGGTAAAATCTTCCCATCATAACGTCAGCGCAGGTAAAAGGACGGCGCCATGTCTGAGACATCTTATCCCATCCTCGATTTCACCGGGCTGAAATGTCCGTTGCCCGTGCTCAAAGCACGCCGGGCGCTCAAAGATAAGGCATCAGGCGAAGGCATCATCATTTTGGCAGATGACCCAGCCGCGCCTCTTGATTTTGAGCATTTTTGTGAAACCGCGGGCCATGAATTGCAGGACGTCACACGGCATGAGGCGCATATCGCCTTCACGATTGTGAAGGGGTAAATAGCGCCGTTAATTGGCTTTGGTGAAAAGCACCTTCATCATCGATCTCTAATTGTTGGGCGCGGCAACAATCAAAAAAACCAGGGGCGGGGAGCCCTCTCACCTTTGAAATGACAAGCGCGGCACGCACAGGCCTGCCAGATGCCACATCCTCACAAATGAGTGCCTCAAGGAAGGTGGTTAATTGATGGATGCGATGCGGCGCTGGTATGGCGGCCTCTGTGGCAAGAGCATCATAGGTCAAAGTGCGCTTACCAGAGGCGGCAAGGGTGAGGCAGATTTCAACCTTATGCTGCCATGGCTCATCTCTATGCATCGTAACGTTCGTCCTTTTTGCGCGAGGATCCGTGATAAAGCCCTTTACAATAGGGGCTGCAATCGCCTAGCCATAGGGCATGATCATTCTACGTTCATTCTTATTTAATATCCTTTTCTATGTAGGTACAGTCTCTTTGGCTGTGATCGCTATGCCTGCTTTATTAGGCCCTGCCAGCTGGGCGCGCAAGATTGGCATATTTTGGGGCTGGTATGTTAACCAAGCCTTACGTGTCGTAGGGATTTCTCATCAACTCGAAGGGGATATGAGGCTTGATCAACAAGTTATCTATGCTGCCAAGCATGAATCAGCTTGGGAGACGATGAGCCTGTGTTGGCATCTGAAAGCGCCCGTCATCGTGTTAAAACAGGAACTTCTTTTCATCCCGTTTGTGGGTTGGTTCATGAAACGGGCAGGCTCGCTGGGCGTTGATCGGAAAGCGGGCATGAAAGCGTTGAAAAAGCTCCGCAGTGATGCTGTTGCGGCACAAAAAACAGGGCGCTCATTACAGATTTATCCGCAAGGAACTAGAACAGCACCAGGGCAAGAGGCCCCTTATCAAATTGGTGTCTATGCGCTCTATGATGCAACAGGCCTGCCAGTCGTGCCAATTGCGCTCAATTCTGGGTCATTTTGGGGTAAAAGAGCCTTCATGAAACAACCAGGCACGATAAGAGTATCCTTCTTACCGCCAATTGCACCAGGCTTATCTCGTAAGGAATTCATGGCAAAGCTTGAAACTGCCATTGAAACTGAGAGCAAACGACTTATCCCTTAGAGTGAAAGATAAGACAACGGAAGAGGGTCGCCATGGATGGTGAAGATTACGCACGCTCGCCGCAGAAAAATGTATATGGTGATCCGTTAATCGGCTGTTCAGTCATGCCTATGACAGGGTTTTACCGAGATGGATGCTGTCATACCGGCCCTGAGGATAGAGGGCTCCATACTGTGTGCGCGCGCATGGATGATGCCTTTCTGGCCTTCTCCAAAGCACAGGGAAATGATCTGAGCACGCCGCGACCTGAATTCGGGTTTCCCGGTTTACAGGCTGGCGATTTTTGGTGCTTATGCGCAGGGCGTTGGGATGAGGCGCGGCAAGCTGGCTTTGCGCCACAGATTAAGCTCGCAGCCACAAATCAGGTGACATTAGCCCTGATTCCGCTTGCCGTACTTGAGCCTTATGCGATTGATAAATAGAGATAAAATACAGTCGCGGTCCCATGATTAGCTATCACCGTTATTTTATGATACGCTAATGAAGACTGGCGGGAACTTGTAAGGGGGTGTCCCTCAGCGAGTTGGGACCGGCTAGGATACTCAACTAAGGGACATACATCTTTACGACCACTGGTCTCAGATGGTTCTCTGTCAGTCACCTTTTTTTATTCTTTTCCGAATGGTGGGATAACCTCCTCGCTATCCTCGTTAATCCGCAGTGTGTCCTTCGCCTCTTTTTGGAACCATCTCAGCGAAATCATTCATTATGTCTGTTTTATTATCTTGCTGTCATTTCTATGTTCATCGGCCACTTATCGCTTATGTGCTAACTGCGATGATTGCTATGGCTATTATTATCCTGAGTCTGTCACCGCTCGAACAACTGCCAGATGCCCCTGGTAGTGATAAATGGCATCATTTTATTGCCTATGGGGCTTTGGCGTTGCCCTTAAGTGCTGTGCGGATGAAGCGACTTTGGCTTGCTCTATTGCTAGCGATTACACTTGGCGGGGTGATAGAACTAGTCCAACCTTATGCCAATCGATATGGCGAATGGGGTGATTTTGCGGCTAATGGCCTAGGGGTGATGTTAGGGGCCATGTTTGGCGTTTTTCTAAACAATTGGTATCATAAGGCATTACGGCGCCACGGCGCTGTCTAACTTGTTCGGGGGGACAATATGAAATCAGAAAAATTCTGCCAGAGTTGTGGTATGCCAATGGCAAAAGACAGCCAAGGCGGCGCGAGTCTTGCGGATGGTTCACGTTCACTTACCTATTGTTCATTATGCATGACTGATGGGGAGTTTCACTATACAGGCACTGATGTGAAAGCCTATCAGAAGATGGTTGTAACAGAGATGGTGAAACAAGGATGGTGGCGTCCTTTGGCGTGGTTGATGACACGACAAATTCCGAAATTATCGCGCTGGCGCAGTGACTAATGTGGCGCGTTTGATTGCCGCAGGGTGATATCAGCCACTATACTAATTGCGATAAGGGCGGTATGAGTAGCAGCAATCAAACTCATGAAGGAAAAAGTAATATGATGCGGTTTACTCGCCATTATGGCTATGTTCTTTTTTTAGTTGGGTTACTGAGCATGATGATGATGGCACAGCTACGTGCCGCGGGACTGGAGATTGAAGTGACAGAACAAGCAGATGGTGTGGTCGCCACATCAGGCATGGCCGTTGCCGTGCATTATCAAGGGCGCCTCGAAGATGGCACAGTGTTTGATGATTCTCACAAACGCGGAGAGCCCATTAGCTTTATCCTTGGCCAAGGACAGGTCATTAAAGGTTGGGAACAAGGTATTGAAGGCATGGCTGTGGGCGAAAAGCGCACTTTGACCATTCCGCCTGAGCTTGGTTATGGCGAAGCAGGGGCCGGTGATGTGATCCCGCCAAACGCCACACTTATCTTTGATGTGGAGCTTGTTGACGCATCACTGCCGCCAACATTGGCAAACCTCACAAATGAGGAATTTGTTAAAGCCCAGCAAGAGGGGGCGATTATCATTGATATTCGCCGCGAAGATGAATGGGCGCAAACCGGCATTATTGAGGGGGCTGAACTTGTGACAGGCTTCCAACAATCAGGTGCCATCCATCCAGAATTTTTGGATAAATTCCGCGCATTGGTAACGGATAAAAACACAAAATTTGTTCTTTATTGCCGTACTGGAAACCGCACAAATATGCTGGGTAATGCATTGGTACAGCAGCTCGGCTATAAAGCTGCCGCCCATCTGGAGGCCGGTATTGTTGGCTGGTCGGAGGCGAATAAAGAGACCGTCTCTTATCAATAAGAGAGATTATCTGAGTATAAGGCGTTGCCGCGAGATGCGACGCCTTTATTCACTCTCTCTGACGCGTTTTGATAGTGCCTCAGCGCTCTCGACGCGTTCAGAATATCTATCAACCAAATAATCACGATTATCACGTGTTAAAGCGGTGAACTTCACTAATTCTTCCATCACATCAACAATGCGGTTGTAATATGATGACGGCTTCATGCGGCCCGTCTCATCATCAAATTCCCGAAAGGCCTTGGCAACTGACGATTGGTTCGGAATGGTTAGGAGGCGCATCCAGCGCCCCAGGATACGCATTTGATTGACGGCATTGAAGCTCTGTGAGCCGCCAGAGACCTGCATCACAGCTAATGTTTTTCCTTGTGTGGGACGCACAGCCCCAAGTGATAGCGGGATCCAGTCAATTTGCGTTTTCATCAAACCAGTCATGGCGCCGTGACGTTCAGGCGATGACCAAACCATGCCATCGCACCATGTCACAAGCTCTCGCAATTCTTTGACTTTTGGATGGTCAGCATCAGCATTATCATCAACCAATGGTAGCCCAGACGGGTTGTAGAACCGTACGTCTGCCCCCAAGGCTTTTAGAATATGTGCGCCTTCTTCCGCTGTCCGACGGCTATAGCTTTGGGGACGCAATGATCCATAGAGGATTAAGATTTTAACAGGTGATGTATCACGCTTTGCTGGAAATAATTGATCCGCTTGAAGCTCTTGAAATTCTGTCTGTTGAAGCTGTGGTGTATCTTGCATCATATCCTCGTCAGCATCGCAAATCGGGCATCTGAGAGTGGCATATTGGACAATAGCTGACAAGCAGTCACAAGCAGGCTATCATGAGTGTCTCATCTTTTTTGGGACATTATGTCATGCTGTCTGCTTTGCCCGTTATCTCATCTGTGTTGCTTGTTTTGTTGCTCGGACAAGTGCTAAGCCGCACAATTTTGCCAGACCCACAATTTTGGCAAGGCGTCTCACGTCTCTGCTATTGGGTGCTGTTCCCAGCCATGTTGTTCAAGACGATCGCGCAATCTGATTTCTCAACATTGCCGGTCGATGCGGTATTGTCAGCGTTGCTGCTTGGGTTGGCCGCCATCATCATTCTCTCTTATTTAGCAGGGCGTTTTGTGCACTTACCAGCGGCAGATCTTTCAAGCCTTATGCAAGGGTCCTTTCGCCACAATGGATTTATGGCGCTGACGGTTATCTCTGGTTTATATGGCGCGCCAGGACTTGCGCTCGGCACCTTATGTATTGCTGTACTCGTGCCCCCCTCTAATGTGGTGGCCGTCATCACCATGGTGCTCTTGAATCAGCGTGGTAAACAAACCAGCATCCGTACATTATTGGCCAAAGAATTAGCGCGCAACCCACTCATCATTGGTATTTTGTTAGGACTAGCCGCAAAATTTAGCCCGTTTGCACTCCCTGATTTTCTCTATGTATCTGCGGGCCTCGTTGGTGAAGCTGCCTTGCCTATCCTGTTATTAGGTGTTGGGGCCGGTGTTAAGATTTCAGCGTCATTAACCGCCTCTCTTAAGCCTTTAGTCCTTGCGGTTCTGGCAAAAGGGGTTTTATTTCCGGCCCTTCTAGTTGGCTTTGGTCTCATCTTTGGGGTGAATGAGTTAGCACTAACAATTTTGGCCATTTTCGGTGTGATGCCGACGGCGGTCTCATCCTATGCGCTGGCACAAGAGCTGGATGGCAATGCCCCCTTAATGGCGGAAATCATATCCCTTCAGACATTATGTTGTTTGCCTTTTTTGTTATTATGGTTGGCGCTTGTTGGATAGCTTCCCCTGAAAGAGCTTTATACACCCAATAGATGTATAATAATAAAAAATTGCTTGCATTCAGTTATAAATTGACCTTACTCTGTTACAGAAATGGGGCCGTACAGTAATGGCGAATATTGACATGATAAACGGCCAAACGAGCCCGCAAGAGGTCAGAGGGATCTGTTGTTCTTCTCTAGAAGAATAATAAGGTGCCTCTGGCCTTTTTTACATTCATCACATGTTTTACAGAAACCAAGCTAGGCCGCAGGCTAATTTTTTTTCGCTACATTAGGAGTTTCTTTACCTTTCTTTGATAGCCTAATCGCTACTCAAAAATTGTAAGGAGTCTCAGCTATGTTTCAGTCCCCCACTTTCCTGCCACACTCTCACAACCATCATGCCATGCCAGCCCTTCATCAGCCCCGCGCTGGGTTAGCAGATCTCAAGCGGCAAACCGCCCTCATCAGCCCATCTTTGCTGCCACTTATCCTAGCGGCATGTGGGGCAGGAAGTGGCGGAGGAGGCCAAGCGGGCCCGGCTGCCGTCGCCGTGTCATTTGCTGAGGCTGATCTGTCAGTGCGTTTGGAAGAAGCGACTTATTTGGGGGAAGTTCATCTCTTTAATGCTGAAGCTGATGGGGGAACAGGGGAAATTACCTATAGCATTGAGGGGGAAGGGTTTCGCATTAATGAGGTTACTGGTGAGGTGAATTTTGCATCCTCTTTTCCCTTCCGTAACCCTGATCAAGCCTATCAGGTGCAAATCACAGCCACTGATAGCCGCCAGCAATCAGCGACGCAACAAGTGACCTTTGTCATTGAAAGGGATAATGATGCCCCCATACTTGGTTATGATGATATTTTGTTGAGTGAAGGCGATAGTAGTGCCTCTATTACAATTACCTTAGAGGACCCAGAAGGGCATGAGGCCTCTTTCACGCAATCGGAATTCATAGGTCAATATGGTGCGCTGACTGTCTCACCCGACCAGAAGCTCATCTACACCCCAACAGATTTTGACAGCATCCACGCGCTGGGTGGGGGAGATATGTTGCAAGAGCAAATCGCCGTGTTCGTCTCAGATTCTGTGGGGGCAGAGCAGCTCTACCTGATTGATGTGATTATAACGGGCATCGATGACGCGCCGCAGATTTAAGACCTTACCTTTCATCAAATCAGTTACGAGCTCGCCGGTGAGCCGCAAGGGGCCTTGCTCCAAAATCCTGAGCAGGATGGTCATATTCAGCTTGTTGATGGCACGCTTCTCATTGCTGCAGATCAAGGGCAAAATCTACATGTCAATCAGCTGCTTGCAGAATTTTCGCTGCAAGATAGTGACGGCGGTAATGATGCGACATCTTTTGCGATATTTGATAATCGGTCAGGTGAGGAGCAGCCAACAAGCCTATTTACCTTATCCTATGATGAGGTGTCAGCAGCCTATCAGCTTCGCACGGCATCCGCGCTAGATATCGAAGAGGTGAATGATTTCACCGTTACAGTGCAGCATAAGCATCACACCGACGTCTCATTTACCTTTGATGTGAGCGTCAAGCCTGCCTTTTATGGGACAAATGATGCAGATCTTCACGCGCTGGCTGAAGGGGTTACGCTTGCTTATGGTGGGGCTGGCGCTGATGCCATTACAGGCACAAGCCTGGCTGATATTCTCTATGGGGGGACAGGTGGTGACAGCCTATTTGGCGGCGCAGAGGCAGATACGCTCTATGGCGGGGATGGTCATGATGATCTGCAAGGTGAGGCGGGTCATGATCGGTTCATTGGCGGGTTAGGTGATGATGTGATTACGCTTGGCGCTGGTGATGATATCATCTTTTATGAAGAGGGCGATGGGGTGGATACCATCTCAGATTTTGGCCGAGACGGCAGCGATATGATTTATCTCTATGGTTTTGAGAGTGCAGCCCTGGCCTTTGCCTCACTTAGTGATGCCAGCGCCTATGGTCGGCTCAGCACAAGCAATGATGGTCTGATACATGATACTATCCTCTACCATGATAAGGATGGGGACTCACTTTTGGATGCGGGAGAGGCGCTAATGATCATAGAGGATTTGTCATCTGCAACGCTTGATATCACTGCTATGAGTGATGAATTCCAAGACGCCTTTCTCTCATTAACTGTGCCGGAGATGATATAACGCGATCCCGTACTATCTGATGCCATAGGACTTGTTCTCACGCTTGTCTGGGCTAGATGGGACAGGTGGAAGGATGTGACATGCAAGGCACAGCGACAATTTACTTTGATGGCAAATGCGGCTTATGTAGCCGCGAGATCCGTCATTATCAGAACATCGCTCCGCAAGGTCTGTTTGTTTGGCATGATATTGCGCATGATCCAACACCTCTTGCGGCCTTTGATGTTTCTCAAGAGGCGGCATTGCGACGCCTCCATGCCCATGATGCAGAGGGGCGCTTGCATATTGGCGTCGATGCGTTTGCGCTGATTTGGCGCCATTTGCCGAGATGGCGCCTTGCGTCAGTCTTAATCCGCTTGCCTGTGATTTATCAGATTGCTTCTTTTGCCTATCGGCGGTTTGCAGATTATCGATTCACACAATTACCGCATTGCGCCATTTATCGGGAAAAACCCTAGGGTTTTAGATAGCTATACCCTTGTTGCTGGAGCTCCATGATCCGCACAATGCCTGTTTGCGCCATGCCAACATCATCCAGCAATGTGATATTGTCATGATGTTTGGCCCGCGCATCAAGCGTGTTGCCACAGGCGGTGAAGGTCAATCCGTCATAGGCAAATTGCAGAAATTCAATGCGATCAGCCACAGGGCTTGTTTCCGCTAACAGCATGGTAATACCTTTGCCATAGGCGACCACTTCGATGACAACATCATCGTCACTTGCCTCATAATGCGCTTGAATATTTTCAATATTTGTCAGCACTTCATGGAAGAGGGCGGAGTCATCTTCATTGATATGGATGACAAGCTTATCGGTGGCTGCAAAAGCATGACCAATCACAGCCCAGTTGAGGATGAGCCCCCAAACGGCGTGTCTTATCATTTTGTTTCCCCCGTTCCTGGCTTTTACGAATTGATGAATTCACGAAGATAGGTGGCTTCTTCTTGAGTTTTTTCTGACAGGCGCCTTATGACATCTGTCATGGAAACAATCCCTACCAATTTTTTGTCATGAACAATAGGCAAATGGCGAATATGATGTTCGCTCATTAACTCCATAATTTTGGTGCTATTCACATCAGGGGCGATAAAGAAAAATTCGCGTAACATGATATCGGCCGCGGTCAAGTTATGAATGGTGCCTTCATGGGCCAATATGCGAATGATATCCCGCTCAGAAATAATGCCGACAATTTCCTTCATCTCACCGTCATGTTCAGCATCTTTGCAAATCACCACCGTACCAATTTTATGTGTTGTCATTAATGTAGTGATGTCATGTAAGGCAGTGTTTGGCGGTGCGGTGATGCACCCTCTGGCTGCTAGTTGGGCTAGAAATGGTGTCATGGTCAGTTCCTCCCTCCATTGTGACTATCCGGTGACAAATGTCCCCCTGAGTCTCTACGACGTTTTGCGATAATTGTCTCACAGGTAATAATCTGTGCCAAATGGGCCAAAAAGACCTGACTTTTCGAAGATTACGGCTATACTGCGCGCCAATTCGCATGTGGAAGATAGGCACGTTATGTCAGTTCTGGCCCCTTTGTTAGACAAGATTTATGCGCTCGCAGACAAAGATCTGAGCGAGGCAACATCTTTGCCGCCAGAGGCCTATCATTCAGATGCCTTGCTTCACCGAGAAATTGAACAGCTCTTTTATCAGGATTGGATATGTGCCGGTCGCGCTGATGAGATCCCTAATCCTTATGATTATATGAGCTTTGATATTTGTGATCAGCCTCTCATCTTAATTCGGGGGGAAGATAGCATGATTCGTGCGCTGTCTAACCTATGCCGGCATCGTATGATGCGGTTGGTGACAGGTACGGGGAACGCTAAATCATTTACCTGCCCCTATCATGCATGGTGTTACCATCATGATGGTCACCTCATATCAGCGCCTCATATGGATAAGACGGCTTGTTTTGATAAAAAAGATATCTTTTTACCAGAGGTGAAATGTGAGATTTATGAAGGCTGGATATATGTATCGCTAGCGCCAGATGCCCTGCCAGTATCTGAGCGGCTTGCTGCTCTTACGCCTCTGATTGTTCCTTATCAAATGGCGGCCTATCAGACCATTTTTCAAGAAACCCATCTGTGGGATTGTAATTGGAAGAGTTTGACTGAAAATTTCATGGAGAGCTACCATCTGCCTGTGGCGCATCAACAAACGGTGGGTGCTGATATTGTGCTGGATGAGACATCATTTGCGCGTGATGTAACCTCACCTCATTTTACCTATCAATATTTCACCAAAGCAGACGGCGCCTTTGTTGGCACAGCTCATCCTGATAATACGCATCTCGCAGGGCAAGCCCGCTATCGGTCTGTGATGCCGACAATCTTCCCGTCTCATATGTATGTGCTCGCGCCTGATCATTTGTGGTATTTATCGCTACAACCGCGTGGCACAGGGCAGGTGGAAATCAAATATGGGGCTGCCTTAGCCCCAGAGGTGCTTGCCGCATCGACAGATTCGGAAGCGCTCATTGCAAAGGTGAAATCCTTCCTTGATCAGGTGCAAGCAGAAGATAGATTTCTGGTTGAATCAATCTCGCAAGGGGCAAGGGCGCCTTTGGCAAAACAAGGTCCGCTATCTTGGCTCGAAGCTGAGGCGCATGATTTTACGCGCTATCTCGCACGCCGTCTCTAACTGCTACTTTGGTAGGAGTTGGGTGACAGCTTCTGGCGGACGGCCAATCACAGCCCTTTGATCATGAATGATGATGGGCCGCTCAATTACTTTCGGATGAGCGGCCATCAAAGCGCATATTTCGTCATTTGTTAAGCTATCTGCTTCTTTAAAATAGGTGATGAAGGCGTCTTCTTTTTTACGACAAATAGAGAGCGGCGCAACGCCTAGCATCTGGGCTATCTCTGCTATTTCCGCAGCCGTTGGTGGCGTATCCAAATACCGAATAATGGTTGGATAGATACCAGCATCTTCCAGAATAGCTAGGGCTTGGCGCGATTTACTACATCTAGGGTTATGGTAAATGCGAAACTCTGACATGGCGCGGACCTTATAATAAAAAGACGAAGCCTCATTATAAGCCCAAAGAAAATGGGCGGCAAGGCATCACCTGCTGCCGTATTATTCAACCGATTGACTTGAAAGATGAATCCTCTGCACAGTGGCGAGGGGAGAGCGAGATAACTCAAAATATGAGGTGATCTATGCCGCAGACAGCGATTAACCCATGGCCGTGGTCCTTGAATTTCGGTTATCATCAGGGGCTTGTCATAGACGGGGCACAGCGCCAGCTTTTTATCTCAGGGCAAGCCGCCACTGATAAAGAGGGTAATCCCCTTCATCCATCAGATATGCGCGCGCAATTGCACGTCATGATGGATAATTTAGAGATGGTCTTAGCCGGCGCAAAAATGGATATAAGTCATCTTGTCATGCTCCGTCTCTATAGCGTGGATGTTGATGAGACACTGCAACAATATGACGTGATTGCCGACAGGCTTGCGGCATTCAACGTGAAGCCACCCATGACAATGCTAGGTGTGACGCGCCTCGCCATGGCGTCTTTGCTGTGCGAGATAGATGCCATCGCGATCTCATAGGGTTTGATATTTGAGGGTTGTTTGACTGCACCTCTCTTTGTATGGTGGGCGCGTTTTATTTGGTTTTAAGGCGCGTTAAGATGGTTTCATCCCCTCATTTGTCCCCTGCACGCAAAGCTGTGTCATCTCTCGTAGAAGGGCGCGCAGCGACATCTTTTATCACCGCATTGATTTTGGTGAATGCAGTGACCCTTGGCATGGAAACAGATGCCAGTTGGCAAGCGACCTATGGCCCTGTTTTATATTGGGTGGATAAGGTCATATTGGTCATTTTCACTATTGAATTAGCCTTAAAATTCTTTGCTTATCGCCTTTCATTTTTCCGGTCTGGTTGGAACCTATTTGATTTGGCGATTGTTACCATCGCATGGGTACCAACAAGCGGTGCTTTGGCCGTGTTGCGTGCGCTTCGTATTTTGCGTGTATTACGATTAATATCTGTGGTTCCGCAAATGCGCCGTGTTGTTGCTGCCATCGGGCATTCAATTCCAGGAATGGTCTCAGTCGTCGGGGTGTTGGGGCTCATTTTCTATGTGTCTGCTGTGCTAGCGACCAAGTTATTTGGCACACATCCGAATGCCGATATGCAAGAATGGTTTGGCACCATTAGCGCGTCCGCCTACACCCTTTTTCAAATCATGACCCTAGAAAGCTGGTCAATGGGGGTTGTGCGTCCAACCATGCAGCTTTTCCCCTGGGCTTGGGCTTTTTTCCTGCCCTTTATTATCATCACAAGTTTTGCCGTTTTGAATTTCTTCATTGGCATCATCGTGGATTCGATGCAGATGGCACAAAAGCTTGAGGCACAAGAAACAGGTAAGGATGATGATATGCCAATGACGCAGAAAGAATTCCGCTTGTTGCAGCGTGAGTTATCTGAGCTTAAACAGATGATGCAGGCGAAAAAATAGGGGCCTAAAGCCCCTATCTGTGACGGGGGAGGGGGTGTTTCAACTCGCCAGTGCTATCTCATCGCTGGTTAAGACACTCAACTTCTCAGCCAGCGTTTTTGCCAAATGCGGCATCGCAAATAGGCCGGCTCGTTCTTCAGCCTCACTATTATAATTTGTATTGGTGTTAATATCGTAAAAATACGGCACACCATCCCCACCTACAACAAATTCAAAAGCGGCCACATCAAGACCTTGCCCTGCCATCACAGCTTGGCACTTTGGGATGACCTCTTGGCCAAGCATGCTTGTGGCAAAGCCTGTATCGATGTCAAAGGCATGGCGGGGGCTTTGGTCTGTGGGACAGAAGGCTGACCCGATTTCGCACACATCTGCTGGGCATAATTCAAAGCCGTTTGAGGTATCAACTTTGACAGCATAGAGGAACGCACCATCAATGAACTCAAGACGGGTAATGGTCTGATCGGCTGGCTTAATATAACGCTGAAGCAAGGTGATGCCATCAACAGAGCTCTTGAAATCCTCGCTGGTGATATGCGCATTTGCCGCGTCAAGCGAGGTCAAAAGTTTAACGCCAAGACCCTTGCCAGCCCGATTATGTTTGGTGATGAGGGCCGGCATATCCAGTGCTTCATAGGCGCGAAGAAGCGCATCGCCATTTGTGACGGCATGTGTCTCTGGGACGGCAAGGCCCGCTTTTTGCAAGGCGGCATATTGCACCAATTTTGAGACCTCCAGATGAAGGGCAGAGCGACCATTTAAGACAATGCGGTCTTGGCCCTCAAGCCACGCAAGCAAGCCTGTCGTCATTTCTGGGGCAAAGCGATGACCGCGGCTATGGGAGGAGGCGCTCATCCGATTGTAAAAAATGCCGTTTGGCGCTGGTGCCATCATATCTAGGCTTGCGTCACTCATATCCCAATCATGATACTGCACCTCTAGCGCTTGGAGCGCGGCAAAAAGGGGTGCGCACCATTCTTGGTTTTCATGGATGACATAAATTGCGGGTTGGGCAGATGTGACGAGTGCCGACATGTGGTGCTCCTTTGCTATGGGAGCCTTAGGGTATAGCAAGCTTGCCGCAGGTAAAGATGGGCAAGAATGATTGGAACAGATTTTATCTCAGCGCCCAGCAGGAGAGAAACTTTTCCTCTTTTAAGGCGCGGTCTTTAGAAAAATGAACCGCTGCTTCAATTGAAAAAATGGTGATAGGGCGCTTATTCATCCTCTCTTAACGGTTTTTTAACCTCCTGCCTTTTATAATGACTTTTTTAGACCTGCATTCTCTTCATCAAGGACTCGTAAGGAGGGTATCACCTATGTCGATGATTAAAGAACATCCCACAAACACCTTTAGCTGGCGCTTTATTTTGCTTCATTATGCGATTGGCTATGTTTTAGCGCTGATTGCTTTTGTATTTCTTAGCATTACTAGCGTCATTTTAGGCTTTCCCTTAGGCGCTGTGGCCTATGTTGTTATTGTGTTGTATGGGGCAGGGGCCTATTTGGCCTATCGCTATATCAAGACCTATGATGCCTATCCCTCCAAGCGGTTAGGGTGGAAGATTTCAGCCGCAACATCACCCGTTACCATCATTTTTTCTGTGATTTTGTTTTTGCTTGGGAAAGAGAGCGCATCTCATATTCAGGCCAATTTTGACAAATTAGGTATCCTGGTCTGGATAGCAATCCTTATCCTTCTGTTTCTGATTCACCTTGTTGTGGTCAAGCTCAGCCTGTTGTCAGTTACGCGTCAGTTTGTCAAACGGGCAGAAAAACAAGCCAAAGAAGCAGAGTAGAGAGCTAAGTGCCTCAAAGGAAAAGAGCGGCCTTTGTCTAGACCGCTCTTTTTATGTGGTGAGGTTTTTACCTACCCTTTAAACTTCTTTATTTCACCGCTTGCCAGCTTGGCTTGATAGGCAAGCATTTCTCGCTTCACGATAGGCGCCAAGAAATAAAGTCCCAAGATATTCGGCACACAAATCAAAAAGACAAAAGCGTCTGAGATATCAAGAAGAGGGCCAAGCTGAACCATACATCCTAAGGCCACAAACACGCAGAAGATGACCTTGTAGATGGTTTGGGTGCGCGGCGCCTCGCCAAACAAATAGACCCAGCCTTTTAGTCCATAATAGGACCAGGCAATCATGGTAGAAAAGGCAAAGAGCACCGCAGCAAAGGCCAATGGGATCGGGAACCAGCTAAATTGACGCTCAAAGGCAAGCGAGGTCATCGCAACCCCTGTCGCCTCACCAGCAAAACCAGGCTGTGCCACATTGCTTGTGCCGATCACAAGAGCTGTGATGGTACAGATGATGATCGTATCGATGAAGGGTTCCAACAGTGAGACATAGCCCTCTGTGACAGGCTCTTTGGTGCGGACTGCTGCATGGGCAATTGAGGCCGAGCCGATCCCCGCTTCGTTTGAGAATACTGCTCGTTGAAAGCCGATAATCATCGCGCCAAGGGCGCCGCCAGTAACCCCTTCAGGGGTAATGGCGCCGGTGAAAATATTGCCAATCGCAGCCGGAAGGGATGCCACATTTAGCAAAATCACAATCAACGCAAAGACACAATAAACGACAGCCATGAAAGGTACAATTTTCTCTGTCACATGGGCAATCGATTTAATACCGCCGACAATCACCGCATAGACGACCACAGCAAGGATAAGCCCAACCAGCCACCCTAAACCATCAAGTCCTCCATCAAACACATGGTTCAGCTGCACATAGGCTTGGTTTGATTGGAACATATTGCCGATGCCAAGTGCGCCGATAAAAATACCAATGGCATAAAAGGCGCCAATAAATTTGCCAAACCCTTCCATGCCACGCTCCTTAAAGCCTTGGCGCAGATAATACATGGGCCCGCCAGACACAGATCCATCAGGGTTTTCATTGCGATATTTCACCCCCAAGGTACATTCCACAAATTTCGTCGACATGCCCAAAAAGCCAGCCAGGATCAGCCAAAAAGTCGCCCCCGCACCGCCGACAGTGACGGCCACGGCAACCCCGCCAATATTACCAATGCCAACAGTCCCAGATACGGCTGTGGCGAGGGCTTGGAAGTGTGAAACTTCACCAGCGCTGTTCGGGTCTGAATAATCACCTTTGGCAAGCGAAATGGCATGCGTAAAGCCCTTTAGGTTCACAAAGCGCATATAGAATGTGAAAAAGACTGCCCCGGCAATCAGCCACAACACTACGGCTGGCAGCTGGGCGCCAAAGACAGGAATTTTGAAAAAGACCACCTGCCCGACCCAAATGGCTACAGGTGATGTGATATTGTTGATGGTCTCGTCGATACCGGCATAGGCTTGTGTTGAAAAGCTTAATAATGCCGCGAGGCCCAAGAATAAGCGGTACATAATATGTCCCCCCTCTTTTTATGAATGTTTGATGAGTGTCCTTGTTGCTAGGCCACCTAAGGCACTACAATGATGGGCACATCAGATGTTTGAATGAGGTTGCTGGCCACGCTGCCGAATAATAGGGATTTGATGCCTGATTGGCCGCGCCGCCCAAAGACGATCTCAGCCACATGATGATCATGCGCAAGCCTGATTAAGGTTTCCGCTGGTGGGCCATGTCGCACCACATCGGTGACCTGAAAGCCGCGTTCATCCAATTGTTGTTTAACAG
>CALEYP010000096.1 GCA_937924895.1 uncultured Alphaproteobacteria bacterium | reverse complement strand
GCACAGCTATAAGTGATGCCGCCGACGCGGACCATATCTCCCCCCTGCTGATAGAAGGGTTCAATATTGAATTGATTATCACAGACATCTTCAAGGACTTCATGGATCTGCTGTCCGGTCATCTCTGTCCGATAAACATTGGGATAGCTCATGCTTGTTTGGGTATAGAGATCATCAATTGTGATATCTTGACCTGGAAGAAGCGTCGTCCCCCAACGGAAACCTGGGCTAAGCGCAATTTCAACATCACGCTCTTCCCTAATACCCTCACAGATGAGGTCATCCCATGTACCGTTGAAATTACCACGGCGATATAACAACGATTCTGTCTTGCCAATGACGCGATTACATTCTGCCTCATAGGGCGCACGCAGATTATCAATAAAGGCTGACATGTCTTTATCTGGCGTAATGACATCTGAGAAGACTGGGATCAAGGTAGAGTTATAGTCAACAACCTTGCCATTCTTCACCTCAAGGTCAATACGGCCTAGATATTTACCATGTGAGCCAGACGATAATAATAGCGTATCTTCAATCTTCAGCGCTTGCGGGATAGCATCATGGGTATGTCCTGTTAAAATGACATCGATGCCAGAGACAAGACGCGCCAATTTCTGATCAACATCAAATCCATTATGCGATAGAAGCACAACGACTTCTGCGCCGCTTGCACGTGCCTCATCCGCCATTTCCTGAATGCGTTCTGGGCGAATGCCAAATGACCAATTATCAACCATATAACGTGGATTTGCAATCGGCGTGTAAGGGAAATGCTGACCGATAACAGCCACCTTTACGCCACCTCTCTCAAAATAAGCCGTGCTCTCAAAAACAGGCTCATCCCATTCATTGTCAAAGACATTACAGCCTAAGAACGGATAAGCCATCTCATCAATAATTTCTTCTAGACGGTCTTGTCCGAAGGTAAATTCCCAGTGCCCTACCATAGCATCTGGCTTCAGCTGAGCCATCGCATCGACCATATCTTGGCCATTTGTTTGAAGAGAGGTATATGATCCTTGCCATGTGTCACCACCATCAAGCAAGAGCACCTTATCATCACCACGTGCCGCGCGAATTTCTTTGACCAAAGTCGCCGTGCGGTCTAATCCCCCAAGCCGGCCATATGTATTGGCCAAATTCACATAATCAACCATCGTATGGGCATAAGCCAATGGTGTCCCAGGATCGATGTTGAAATGGGTTAAAAATTCTTCAGCCACAAGATGAGGCGGGACGCCTTCAAACATGCCGACGCCATAATTCTCAGACGGCGGGCGGAAATAGAGAGGCTTTAGCTGGGCATGAATATCTGTGATGTGCAGCAGTGTCACCTGACCTTTTGAGTCAAATTTCAGTAAATCATCTTGCGATAATTTTTGCTGTGCTGCCAGCGTTGACCACGCTGACTGGCCCCCTATCATCGCAGCTGTTACACCTGCCATTTGCAAGAATTCACGACGTGAAAACATAGTCCAGTCCTCTTATTTTTTAAGCGTTGATAGCGTTGTAACGGTAGGCAGAGCCTGATTTCTCAGCCTTGCCTAAACCTGGCGCTGGCAAATGATATCCTGAAATCAGCATATCATCCGCGGTAATCTGATCGAGCAGACGTTGACGTGTTTGGGCCGCCAACACACCATCCATATCTGATTCATTCACCCACTCATGATGCGCAAAAGAAATCACAGGATGAGTGAGTGCATCGCCTAACACCATAACAGGAGAGCCCCCGGCATGAATCGTAAAGGCCGCATGGCCCGGTGTATGTCCCACTGAATTAACAGCTTCAATGGCAGGCAGAACCTCATCACCAAAGGCAAATAATGAAACATTGTCCCGAATAAGGTCAAAGCGACTTTTGGCACCAACCGCAAAATTCTCGCGGCCAGCCGGCATAGCAGCTAATGCCGCATCCGAATCCCAAAAGGTCCATTCCGCCTCAGAGATATAAAATTGGGCATCAGGCATCAAGAGATCATCAAAATCATCCATAATGCCCCAAATATGGTCTGGATGAGCATGGGTAAAGACAACGTCGGTGATATCAGCAACATCCAGTCCTGCTTCATCCAGAGCAGATGGCAATTCCCCTAAACCTGATAAAAAATTGGTTCCAGACCCCGCATCAAACAAAATGGTTTTATCGCCTGTCTCAAGGAGCACAACATTTAAGGGACGTCTCATCTCGGTGCCATCTGAGCCAGTGGCAGCTAAGATGGCGTCAAGCTCATCAGCTGGGACATTTTGGAATAACATAGAAACAGGCAAGCGCATTTCCCCGTCGGAGAATGTGCTTAACCGCCATCCATTTGGTAGTGTAGTTTGATGAGCAGAGACTGGCAATGATGTCGTCGCCGTGGCAGCGAGCGCGACGCTGGCTGCTGAGTAGTGAATAAATTGGCGCCGATCCATTTGCCAGTCTCCTAAATATAATCCTACTGAAGTGACTTCAAATAGGCGATGATGTTGGCTCTATCAGCCTCTTTCTTAAGGCCTGAAAAAGCCATTTTTGTGCCTTTGAGATATTTCTTAGGCGCAGCTAGATAACCGTCTAGAGTTTCTTCGTCCCAGACCAGACCACTTGCCTTCATCGCCTTTGAATATTTCTTGTAGCTGGCAACAGATGCCGCTTCACGGCCAATAATTCCAACCAAATGCGGGCCAGTTTTGTTCTTTTCTTTGTCAACAACGTGACAGGCTTTACACTTCTTGAACACTTTCTCGCCTTTGGCAGCATCGCCTGCATGGGCCATGCCTGAACCGAGAGATAGCGCAACCATTACTGCAAAGATAATACGCATTCTTACCACTCCTAGCTTTCTTCTTCGGGTGTCACATCAATATCACGAGCCCGACCGATGATCGTTGTAGAGACCGCACAATTTGTCATACATGGCTCACCGCTAACAGGCTGCGCATCAGGACGCGGATCTGGCAGCATGAAACCATCTCTATTTGGCATTTCAATCAGGCCGATATTTTCATTACTTAGCTCGAAATCATCTTCGATGATATCATTCATGTAAAGTAAGAATGCGACAATTTGATATGTTTCATCATATGATAAAGACTGCGCTTCACCAAATGGCATCGCCCGATAAATATAGTCATACATTGTTGACGCATAAGGCCAATAGCTTCCTGTAGTTTTCACAGGATCGTGAGAATCTAGCGTATCAGCCCCGCCCACAAGAACAGGCCAATTATCAACCGCCTCACCAAAATCACCGTGGCAACCAGCGCATAGTTCCACATAGACCTCTTCACCATCAATGGCGTTACCAGCACCAACTGGCGCCCCTTTTCCATCTGGACGAACGTCAATATCCCACCCAGCAACTTCTTCAGCCGTCGCAATCTTTCCAAGATTAAAGGGACGATCAGATGCCAAGGTTGGCGATGTAAGGACCAAGGCGAGCAAAGAGCCGCCCATGATAGCCTTTGCTGTTGAGAGAGCTGGCTTCATCATCATGTTACCCAAGTCTAACATTATCTACACTCCCATCAGCATGAACCTGCCATGTTGCGATGGCATTATTGTGGTAGATTGAATTTACACCACGCACTTTTTGTAATTCGCCGATTGTCGGCTGCACATAGCCTGTCTCATCCATAGCTCTAGACTGAATAAGAAGCTCTTCGCCATTCCATTCAAAAGGTAGCGTGAAACGTGTGAGGCACTTATCCAGAACTGGGCCGTGCAGTTCAGCTGTTTGCCAGTTCTTACCGCCGTCAAGCGACACATCAACACGGTCAATCTTGCCGCGACCAGACCAGGCTAGGCCACGCAGTAATTGTGTCCCTTTGCCCATCAACGCCTTTTCAGGACAAGGTGAGGTGACAACTGATTTGGCATCCATTACCCACGTAAACATGCGCGCTTTGCCATCTGCCATCAAATCTGTATATTTTGAGGTTTCCTCACGTGCCATATACGGCATATCGCCAAACTCAAGGCGGCGTATCCATTTCACCCACATATTGCCTTCCCAACCAGGCACTACGAGGCGGGCAGGATAGCCTTGCTCTGGACGAAGCGCTTCACCATTCATGGCATAAGCAATCATACAATCATCCAAGATTTTCTCGATAGGAATAGAGCGGTTCATACCAGCTGAGTCGCCCCCTTCAGCCATCACCCAGCTTGCGTCCGGCTTGACACCTACCTCACGGCAAATATCCGATAGCTTCACCCCTGTATATTGGACGTTATGCACCATTCCAAAGGTATATTGGCAGCCATTTAACTGCGCGCCACGCCATTCCATACCACCATTGGCGGCGCATTCCAGGAAGTGGAAGCGATTAGTTTGCGGAAAACGCTTCAAATCATCCAATGTAAAAATAAGCTCGCGATCGACAAGACCGTTAATCATCAAACGATAATCAACAGGATTTACCTCTGGCACGCCGCCATGGTGGCGTTCAAAACAAAGGCCGTTTGGCGTTACAAACCCTTCCAAATCTTGCAAAGGTGTGAAATTCACTGATGATTCTGTTGAGGCGGTTAACCACTCCACCGACCGGCGGACAACATGGCTTTCAAATTCAGATGGCACGCCATAGGGATTCGCATCGACGCCAGCGCCAAGATACGGCGTCCACTCAGATACGTTTGGTGGCAAATTCGCTGGATTGGCTTCTAATGCGCCTGCTGATTTTAATGCTGCTGTCGTGCCTATGGCAGCTGCGCCACCTAGCAATGAACGCCGCGACAAAGACCCAGCTTGCTGACCCTTCTTCGTCATGTTCTCCCCCTTTTTGACAGCACCCTATGACTGGGTGCTCTGAAATGATGTGCAGCTCCCCCCCAGGAGACTGCACAAACCGTTGAACCATCACATCATCTATCGCTATGTAAGCCACTTATGTGCAAAGGCGCCCGTGAACGCGATTGAGATGCCGGTCCCAAATCCTCCTCCTACTCTGCTTAGGCATGATGATTTAGGCAACTTTTTTCAGATACCCATGAAAAATTTTGCATATGTGATGGAAAAGCCAGAGTGCAAACACTGAAACATGAGGCTCACCCTCACTTAGACGCCTGATGGCTGGTTACATGATGCGTGCGAAACCGCTTGCTTTTGGCGTTTGGGCAATCTCTTTAGCGCCATCATCTAGCCCGACATTGCGCATAGAGACGCGTAATATGCGACGCACCGCATCACTCTTCAATGAATAGATAATATAACGTGATTGCCGCTCTGCATCTAAGATTTCTGCTGCACGCAAGATGGCTAGCTGCTGTGAAACAGCATATTGCTTCAATTCTAACAACTCACATAATTCTGAAACAGAACGTGGCTTTGTAAGCAAAAATTTGCATATGGAGAATCGAACGGGGTGAGATAGCGCATGGAAAATCATGATCAACGCATTTGTGCTCTGATCAAGCTCTTGTGCTTCTTCTATTGGCCGTTCTAATTCTGCCATCACATCCCATCTATGCTTTTGTGTTAGTGTTATGGAAAGTGAAAGCCTTTTCAAGTGTCCGCTTCAACCATCCTGATGGTTTTTCCATCATCTGGTTTACGGTTGTCTCCATCACCTCATCACCAGGCTGCCAGCCCGCAGGCACAGACACATCATTCTGATAAGTTGTGATAAGCGCTTTTTGAACGCGCAATAATTCTTCAACAGACCGCCCCACCTGCATAGGGTAGTGGATTACAGCTTGGATATTCTGGTCAGGGTCAATAAAAAAACAGGCGCGCACAGACGCAGAATTCACGCTGTTGCCATCGATCATGCCATAGGCCTGAGACACGCTCATAGACATATCTTCAATCACAGGGAAATCCACGGTGATCCCCGCATAATCTTCAATCCATTCAATCCAATTTAAATGGCTAAACACGCTATCAACCGATAAGCCAACTAACTCAACGCCTAATTCATCAAATTCTGACTTATGCTTTGCTAATGAAATAAATTCAGTCGTGCAGACAGGTGTAAAATCTGCTGGATGACAGAACAACAATACCCAGCTACCTTCAAAAGCCTCAAGATTGAGCATGCCTTTGGTCGAATGGGCGACGAAAGACGGTGCAGGACGGCCAATCAAAGATGTTGCTGTATCTGGATAATTCATCATATTACCTTATCACGTTGGTTGCGGTACTATAGCAGATTTCGACAAAAGAGCCAGCCAGCCCTGCCATTTGTATTATTTCGTACGTGTCTCTTACGCAAAAAGGGCAATTCTGACGGCCAAAATCTCACAATTCTGACGTGATTTGGGCAAAAACACCACTTGACGCTAGCCAAAATACGCAAAAGCCAGTAAGACACGGCACAGCATTATGATCATCATGCCAGCAGTCATGTCGCCTTCTATAATGCAGGCGACAGGAACGATACTGCTTTTTATTCTGTTGAAAGGCCCAGCCTGATGCCCACTCCGTCTTCTTCATCATTGACCCGTTTTTTGCTTGGCCCCTTTTATAGCGACGCGTCTCGGCCCGCGCTATCGAGCAAGCAGCTCTCGGTCGATGTCTTATCTGGCCTAACCGTGTCACTGGCCCTTGTACCAGAGGCCGTTGCCTTTGCCTTTGTGGCTGGTGTTGCGCCACTCGTTGGATTATATGCCGCCTTTATCGTGGGCCTCATCACAGCGCTCGTCGGCGGGCGCCCAGGCATGATCTCAGGCGCGACAGGCGCGCTGGCTGTGGTTATGGTCTCTTTGGTCATGACCCATGGGGTGCAATATCTATTTGCAACGGTTATTCTGATGGGCATCCTGCAGCTCATTGCTGGCGCATTGCGGTGGGGTAAATTTATTCGCATGGTGCCTTACCCTGTCAT
Source organism: uncultured Alphaproteobacteria bacterium (assembly GCA_937924895.1). Taxonomy (GTDB): domain Bacteria; phylum Pseudomonadota; class Alphaproteobacteria; order Puniceispirillales; family Puniceispirillaceae; genus UBA685. The sequence goes on along the minus strand of CALEYP010000096.1, from coordinate 86,350 downwards.
GCTTGGGTTTGTGAATGGTCTTGCCATTGTGATTGGCCTTGCGCAATTCGAACAATTCAAAATAGCAGGCCCAGATGGTGCCAAAATGTGGATGGAAGGTCCTGTATTATATTACACATTAGGTCTCATTGTCCTCACAATGCTCATCATCTGGCAGGCGCCACGAGTGACAAAATTCATCCCTGCGCCGCTCGCGGCCATTGGCATTGTAACTGTCATCGTACTCGGCTTTGACATCGCTGTCCCACGGGTTGGCGATCTTGCAACATTGGCTGGGGGATGGCCAGAATTTGCCATTCCACTTGTGCCTTTCACATTTGAAACGTTCCTCATTATCTTCCCATACGCCCTTATTTTGGCTGCGATTGGCTTGATTGAGAGCTTGCTGACCCTGAACCTTGTTGGGGAAATGACAGAGCAAAAGGGCGGCGCTAGCCAGGAATGTATGGCACAAGGCGCAGCCAATCTCGTCACTGGTTTCTTTGGGGGCATGGGTGGCTGTGCTATGATCGGTCAATCAATGATTAATGTGAAATCTGGCGGACGCACCCGTGTGGCTGGTATCACAGCAGCGTTATTCCTGCTGTCTTTCATTCTATTTGCCTCTCCCCTCATTGAACAAATCCCAATCGCGGCATTGGTCGGCGTGATGTTCATGGTGGTGATTGGCACATTTGCGTGGCACTCCTTACGCATTCTTCGCAAAGTTCCTCTCTCAGACGGTCTTGTTATCATTGTGGTCACCGCAGTGACAGTCGCTGAAGATTTGGCGATTGCTGTGGTCGTTGGCGTTATCATGTCTGCACTTGTCTATGCGTGGAACGCAGCCAAAGATATTCATGCTTCAAAACGCCCCTCTCACCGTGAAGAAGGGGCGATTGTCTATGATATTCAAGGCCCCCTCTTTTTCGGGTCGGTGACAGGCTTCCGTGATTTATTCCAGGTGAAAGATGACCCTGACGTTATCATTATTGATTTCGCCGCCTCGCGCGTCGTTGATCAATCCGCCTTGCAAGCCATCGAAGATATTGCCGCGAAATATCATGAATTAGGCAAGCAGGTGAAATTACGTCATCTTAGCCCTGACTGTCATGCGCTGCTCTCCAAGTCTGGTCAGCTCATCATTGATAGTGAGGATGACCCTGACTATGAGCTTGCTGTCGATTATAATGTTAAGACAGGCGCCTTTGCCAACGGGCATTAAACAACACGCAGCCAGCTCATTACAGGAAAGACGGGCAGTTATGAAAAATATCTGCCCTTTTCTTGAAGTTAAATTCCATCTCGCTACATTAGAGGGCGCTCTGATATTGTGAGAGGGTGGACGCATGACATATCTATTATTTCCCTTGACCCTTGCGTCTATGGCAGCATTGGGCATGGTCAATTGGCAGGGAACAGTTACCCCGCTTTTGAGCTTGTTCGTCTATCCCTATGTGATGGTGCTACTCCCGCTCTATGATGTCATCTCCCGCAAATTACAAAAGCCAGCAGATGACTGCCAAACACGCATCATTCATGATGTAGCGCTTGCGATTATTTTACCGTTGCTTCTTGCTCTGATTGGGGCATCCCTGTGGCGCTTGACTAGCCTTGAAGGCACATGGCAGATGGCCGTCTATTACGGGCTAGCTGTTGGCATGGCTTCAGGGGCGATTGGCATGACAGCTGCACATGAGCTCATCCATCGCACAAATCCTGCGTGGCGCGCCCTTGGCGTTGGCATACTTGTCCTCGTGCAATATGGCCATTTTCGTATCGAGCATATTTACGGTCATCATATTCATGTCGGCACGGATAAAGACCCAGCGACGGCCCGGCGCGGTGAGGGGTTTTACCGCTTTTTTGGGCGTGTGGTTATCGACTCCTACAGCTCCGCCTGGCAGATCGAAATGCGTCGTTTGACAAATAAAAAGCAACCGCTCATCAGCCGCCATAACCGGATGCTTCATTATGCTGCCCTGCAGCTTGCCTGTCTTATTGTTGCCTTTGGCATTGCCGGTTGGTTAGGCTTGCTCTTTATGGCTGTTCAAACAGTGGTAGCGCTATTACTGACTGAAGCAGTTGATTATATCCAACATTATGGTTTGATGCGCGCCATTGATGAGACTGGCAGAAGAGAGCCTATCGGCCCGCAACATAGCTGGAATAGCCGGCATGCAGCTGGCGATTGGACAACCTTTAATATTGGCTTGCATTCGCACCATCACCAATCAGCACGCACCCCCTACCCCGCATTATCGCAAAACCCAGAAGAGCATGAAATGCCAGGCAATTATGCCGTGATGATCGCCCTGGCTTTTGTGCCGCCTCTCTGGTTTGCTGTGATGGATAAGCGACTGCCGCATTAACGCATTACGCGCCCCCCATCAAAGGGAATGGTTTGCCCCGTCATAAAGCGGCAATCATCAGATGCTAACATTAAGATAAACGACGCCGTTTCCTCATAGCTGGTCATGCGCTGAGCTGGCACAGATTGTTCGGCCTCTTCCAATGCCTCTTTGCTAAATAAGGTACGCACGAGGGGGCTATCAACAAACCCTAATCCGACAGCATTGACTGTCACATGCGGCCCAAGCTCTATGGCCATGGATTGCGTTAACATATTCAAGCCAGCCTTAGCAGCGGTATAATTTGCATTGCCTGCCCGCGCGACAATTGCTGTTGTGGCAGAGATGTTAATGATTCGCCCATAATCTTGTGCCACCATGTGACGACCTACGGCTTGTGAGACTAAAAACGGGCCCTTCAAATTGACAGCAATCACCTCATCAAAAGCATCTTCTGTGAGCGATAGGAAGGCGTCATCTCGTGATAAGCCAGCACTATTCACCAAAATATCGATACGGCCAAAACGTGCCATAGCCGCCTCTACAAGAGCGGTCACGTCAGCTGATTGCGAGATATCAGCGCGGCAGGCTTCTATCGCAGCGCCTAGGGATTGCGCTTGCTGACAAACCTCATCCACAGCCTCTGCCGTGCTGCTGTGATAGGAAAAGACAATTGACGCCCCCTCTGCCGCAAACGCCAATACTGAAGCTCGGCCAAGCCCACCGGCCCCGCCTGTTACCAACACAACCTTATTTTCGAATCTGCCCATTTTATATCTCACTTTAATTTTGTCTTACCCATCTAACGGCGCAGCACCACCTTTGGCACGCAGTGATTCCGCCAAAGGCGCCATCCTCTCCGCTCTATCTTGTGCCGCATCTGATGGCTGGAACCGTGATAGCATATCCTGCCAGACCGCTGTTGCCCGGTCTTCTGCGGATTGCGCGCCAGCCTCTTGCCAGCCTCCATAATTCTGCAAATCAGCCAGAAGCGGTGTATAAAACGCATCTTGATACCGTGTCATTGTATGCGGATTATCAAAGAAATGACCACCTGGTTCAGTTGCCGCTAATGCCGCCAAGGCCTCTTCCAAATGATCAGGCTGATGAGGGCGGCATAATTCTGCGATGATTTGCAACGCCTCACAATCTGAGATGAATTTCTCAAACCCAAAGGTTAGCCCGCCTTCTAGCCAGCCGGCTGCGTGCAACACCAAATTAGCATTTGATTGGAGCGCGCCCCACAACGCATTCGTATTTTCTAAATTGCCTTGCGCATCAGCAAGATTGGCTGCTGACCCTGCGGCTGAGCGCCAAGGCAAACCAATATAGCGCGCTAATTGCCCAGACCCGATTTGCATTTTTAAATGTTCAGGCGTGCCAAAAGCAGGCGAGCCTGAGCGCATATCGACATTTGACCCAAACCCACCATAGGCAACAGGCGCCCCTTTTTTTACCAATTGAGATAAGGTAATCCCTGCCAAACATTCCATATGCTGAAGAAGTAAGGCACCCTCAATTGAAATGGGGGCCATCGCCCCTGCCAAGCAAAATGGCGTAATCACCGCACATTGCCCATAGGTGGCAAAATCGATAATCCCTTGCGCCATCGGCTTATCAAAAATACGCGGTGAGTTTGAATTAATGATAGTCAAAGAATGGGGACGCGCTTGGAAGGTTGCATCATCCAATGCCAGAGCCTCTTGTATCAAGGCAAAATTTTGCATCACCTGCCCCCGCCCTCTGGCATAGAGGCTGATGATTTTATCACTCAGTGATAATTGCGTTTGAGTCATAAAAATATGGCGCGTTGCCACATCACAATCTTGTGGCTCTGGTGCGACTGATTGGACATGCAACACATCCATCATTTGTGTGAGCTGAACAGCCTCGATATAGGTTTGGCTATCCCCCGCACGCCGCCCTCGCGCCCTATCATAGATATTGGGGCACCCGCCTGCCGGAGCGAAGATCAAATGCCCCGCCCCTAATGTCTGATGAAAGCCGTCACTTGGCGCACGCAATGATATCTCAGTCGGACAGCTTGCTAGGGCTTCGGCAATAATCTCCCGCCCAATATAGACTATATCACCCTCTATTTTCGCCCCAGCTGCGGCAAAATAGGACTGCGCTTCTGGCAGCGCAAATGATAGACCAAGATTTTCACAAGCCTCTAAGGCAGCGTGATGTATAGCCGCAATTTTATCGTCTGTAAAAAGCGACTGAGGGGCGAAAGGATGCGCCAAATGACGATAGGAAAGCTGGCGAGCTGCACTGTCTGACCTGCCTTGCCTATCTCGTTTTCTTGAGCGCATCTATCTTGCCTTCCCCCAGCCTGTGATCACCGGGCAATTGAGATGAGGCCCATCTGCTCAAGCTTGATGATCACTTGTTGCGCGCAATAATCAACGTCAACGCCTTCGGTGTGAAGCGTTAATTCCGCAGTATCTGGCACCTCATAGGGATCAGAAATACCCGTGAATTCCTTAATTTTGCCAGCACGCGCTAATTGATATAGGCCTTTGCGATCTCGTCTTTCACATTCCTCTAAGGATGTCGCGACGTGGATTTCAATAAAGGCACCATAGGCCTCAATCTCAGCGCGCACAGCACGCCGTGTCTCAGCATAAGGGGCAATCGGCGCACAAATGGCAATGCCACGATTTTTGGTAATCTCAGATGCCACATAGCCGATACGCCGAATATTAATATCACGATGCTCTTTGGAAAACCCCAACTCAGATGAGAGGTTTTTGCGCACAATATCCCCATCAAGCAATGTGACAGGGCGTGTGCCCATTTCCATTAATTTCGTGCGAACGGCATTAGCGATCGTCGATTTACCAGACCCTGATAGGCCGGTGAAAAAGAGGGTGAAACCTTGCTTATCACGCGGCGGATAAGAGAGGCGGAGCTGTTCAACCACCTCTGGGAAGGAGAACCATTCTGGTACAGGAAGCCCCTCAGTCAAGCGGCGACGCAGCTCTGTGCCAGAGAGAGATAAAATCGTCACACTATCCGCATCATCAATTTCGTCCATGGCTTCATATTGCGCACGTTCCTGCACATAGACCAATTGCTTAAAATCAACCATCTCAATGCCCATCTCAGCTTGATGAGTAGCAAAAAGCGTTTGCGCGTCATAGGGCCCGTAAATATCATTACCGGCACTATCTTTCCCAGGGCCCGCATGATCACGCCCCACAATAATATGCGTACAACCAAAATTCTTCCGTATTAGCCCATGCCAAATCGCTTCTTTGGGCCCAGCCATCCGCATAGCGAGATTCAGCAAGCTCATAGAGGTCGTTGCATTTGGATATTTATCAAGCACAGCCTCATAACATCTCACACGAGTGAAGTGATCAACATCGCCTGGCTTTGTTAACCCGACCACTGGGTTAATCAGCAAATTGGCACCGGCCTCTCTGGCAGCGCGGAACGTGAGTTCCTGATGCGCACGGTGCAACGGGTTTCGTGTTTGGAAAGCTATGATCTTCCGCCAGCCCAATTTATTGAATAAGTCGCGCAACTCATTTGGGCTATGGCGCCATTGCTTGAAATCATAATGCATCGGCGGCGCCAAACCAGTCAGCGGCCCCCCTAAATAAACATCTCCTGCCTCGTGATGCAAATAGCGAACGGCAGGGTGCGCCTCATCCTCAGTGCCAAAGATTTTGCGTGCTTCTGCTCCCTTATCGGGGCGATAGATAGAAGAAACTTGCAAAATAGCTAGGATCACACCTTCGGGATCACGCAATGCAATTTGCTCGCCCTCTTCTAGCCCTTTTGCAAAGTCATCATCAACATCTAAGGTGATAGGCATCGGCCAGAGCGCCCCAGATTCAAGGCGCATCAACTCCAGGACAGAGTGGTAATCAGCCTCTTCTAAAAACCCTTTCAAGGGATAGAAGCCGCCATTTAACAAGAGCTCCAAATCGCATAATTGACGCGCTGTCAGGTCCCAACTTTTAAAATTGGCTGCTTTCTGTTTTAGCTGTTCACGATACTCTTCGGGAGCATAGAGCTCCGGCACAGGAGAAAAAGTCATCAATTTATCCCTTAGCGAATGCGATGGTGGTGCATGAATTCATAATGAGGCATAACACGCTCATACACCTCTTTGACACGGTCAGGCGCTTCATCAATTTTGATATAGGCTGAACGTGGCTGGGGCTTCAGCCCATCCGAATTTCGCAGATTGGCATGGAAAGACCCGCCATCCCACCAGCTCACCTCATCACGCGCGCCGGGCTCCCAGCTAAGAGCGTCTTCCATAAAGGGCAAGCCCACCGCTTCGCACCATTTGGCAATAATCCCATGTGGATTTTCCAGCATATCATCTGAATCAATCACAGCAGGCGCCACGCCTGTTTTATCCATAATCATCTCAAACAGCTCTCTTTGCTCTTTAAACCCGACTTCTTTTTCATGGAAATCTGGCCATTTATCATACATGGATGTGATCGTCTTGGCAGGGTCTCTGATAAGGAAGGAATGGGTAAAGTGAGATAGCATCTCATCTGACCAATAATGGTCAATATAGAGTGGAAAATCCTTGGTAAAGACAGGGCCCTTTGCTGCTAAATCTTGCATTGACTGCCAGACAGTATCCAAGGTCAAACCGGGCGTGCGCACAGAGTCATCTGTTAAACGCGGCCAAAGCGGATCTTCACCTTGATACCAGGCTTCGCCAAAAGGTTCATGCAGACAGGCGACATCACCTCTTTGACGCATCATCCATTCAAAAGCAGTTGAGGTCGAACGGGGCACAGCCCATAGTGCAATAATTGGATGCATGACAGCACTCCTTTTTTATAAAGATAACGATGATAATAAACGGCCTTGCGGCGTGGTTGGCGCAAGACCAAGCGTTTTGAAAATCCGCCAGTAAAGCGCATTATCATGGGTGATAACTGGCGTCCCTAACATCTCTTCAAGCTCAATTTCCAGATGAACAAATCGTTGGGCAAGCCCATCGGAGGCCCGCCTAAAATTACACATGCCACTCCCGAGATAGGCATCAACATTAGGGGCTTGTTCGGCAACATAGGCCATTGATTTCGCTGCCAAATCGCCGTCAAAACACCAAATGTGATCATTCACTTCTTCTTGTGTCTCGAAAAAGCCTTGTGTCACGAAATTCCCTGCCCACACTACATCAAAGCCAGCCTCTTCTAGGAAAGCTGCCGCACCTTGCCACCAAGCGGGCCAGTGATAGACGGCATTCAACGCCACTTTTTCAACATTCATTGCCCGCAGCGCTTCAACCATCGCATAGCCAGCCATATGGAACGGCGTTTCATATTTATCAGACAGCTCGTCACAAAATTGCCTGATGCCTTCTACACCAAGACCGCTTGCATGCACCCAATTTGACCCCACCTGCCCACAAACATCAGCGCCATTATTGGCCATACATTCAACAAATTCTTCAAGAAGACCAAAATTGTCTTTTCGTTGACTTAACTCATGACGGTAATCAGGCACATGCAACATGCGGCCATGCACGCCAACAGTTTCTGGCGCCATTCGCAAAAAATCAGAGGGGGCTGCGTCAAAATCATGGGGCGGACAGGTGAATCCCACCTGCTGATGGAATAGTTTATTTTTCGGCTCTGACCAATGAGCCGGCTTTTGATAGGCAGACATTTTCACCATCCCTTTTCTTTATTGTTCCCTTCAACAGGAAATCATAAGGAGAGGGCTGTCAATTGTGATTTGCGTCACTTTTATCGTTGACACGACATCGCCTGATTTTTCTTTCCGCCTTAAGATGAGAGATCAAAAGGATTGCTCCAGGCTTGCTTACCGGCAGCATCAATGATGGTGATACGGCACCATGGCGATTTCAGCTCTGAGAGGTCAAATGTCGCAGATGTGATGGCTGTACCATTCCGATTGAGCGCGCGGTGCCCGGCCCCTTGAATAAAAATTGTACGAGCCGCGCTGCAACGGATAGTCACTTTATCACCGTCAAAATTGATAGCTTTGAACTCTGGGCCAGTAGAGGCATAGAAATGCCCCGCTTTTAAGGCTGTCAAGATTGCCTCCTGCGTCAAAGCTGCGGCACCAACCATCACCCATCCACCGCCTGCATCAGCCAAACGAAAATGGCTGTCATCAGTAGCTGTAAGGTGTGGTCTATGCCCTTTCTGCATCAAGAAATCAGCAATCCCTAATCCATAGGGGCGACCTGATTCAAGACTGCAAGCATGGTTAAAGACTTCGACCGCATCAGCCTGCGCTACACTGCGCGCTTCCTCGGTTGTCATGCTATACCATTCTGGATGTGCCAAGCTTACATAAGCGCCAGCATCTTGCGCCCGGCCTATTAATTCTGGCGCGGTCTCGGTATCGGACGCAGGCGCGAAATCAAGCGGCAAGCCATTAGCCACAATATGCCATAGCCCGTCATTATCATAGGCCTTGCCGTAACAATGCATTTCTGCTGAGGGGATAGTTATAAAATCATCCTTATGCCAAGGTGAGCCGTCACAAATGGTTGTGGCAGCAAAGCTGCTATCCGCCCATAAATGATCTGATAAACAGGTGAAGTCATACCCCAAATCATAATAGGCAGAAATGACCTCTTCTGGGGTTGCCATCCCATCTGAATGGGTTGAGTGGCCGTGCAAATTACCACGATAGAGTTTTGCGTTTTGTAACCAGTCTGTTTCCGCCATATCACACCACATCAAGTTCTTGCTTCTGCGTAGCCTCGGGATCTCATTAGTCTGGCATAATCACGGGGAAAGCAAGAAAAGTTTACGCAATCTATTACTGCTGGTAAGATTGCAAGTAATGAAACCCTTAATGAACGTTTCCACAATGTCTCGGCCGTCAACAGCACCTATACATTTTTTGGGGCTCACCCAAATTATTAGCTATGGCTTTCTATTTTATAGTTTTGCCCTTTTGAAGGAAGAGATCTCGCTCTTTTTCAGCGTTTCCGTGACACATATTGCGGGCGCCATTACGTGTGCGCTCATGATGCAAGCCGCCTTATCCTATGTCATAGGGCATTGGGTCGACCGATTTGGAGGCTTTTCTGTGATGAGTGCCGGCCTTCTTATCGGCGGATTAGGATTAGGCCTCTTAACATTGATGCCAACCACGCTCTGGTTGTGGGGATGTTTTGCCCTCATTGGGTTGGGCTTTGCAATGTCAACCTATGAGGTTGCCTTTGGTACAGCGGTGCAATTTGATGAAGCGAAATCGCGCCACTATATCTCTGTTGTCAGCCTATATGGCGGCGTGGCTAGCAGCTTTGTCTGGCTTTTATTGGCGCCTTTGCTGCATTATTTTGACCTTGCGGGCGCGACCATCATCGCCAGTCTCTTACTTTGCGGCGCTTCGTTTGGCGCCTTTATGATAGCGCGTCACACACCTCATCGTCCCGCCTCTCACCAAATAGACACCCCCTCTTTTTCACTCGCTCGCTTATCGGGTAATCAACGCCGGTCTCTGGGCATTATTGCCAGTGCCAGCGCTATTCAATATCTAATTTTTTCGGGTGCGGCGCTTTTTTGGATTAGCTGGTATGGCGAGCTATTCGATGATATGAGCCTCGCTGTTATGCTGGCCGCTCTCTATGGTCCCTTTCAAGTTGTTGGGCGTTTTCTTGACATGCGTTTCGGCAAAACCATCGATGCGCGTTTATCAGCCATTATCGCGTCTCTTTGTTTTTGTGTGTCTTTGTGGCTCGCGCAATATGCGTCACTCCCTGCCGCCATTATTGCCATGATGTTATTTGGCATGGGCAATGGTGCACTGACCGTTGCATGGGGGTTTTTGACCAATCTGTATTTTCAAGGGGCCATCTATAGCCGTGCCAATGGCATCGTCGCGGCTCCAAAAGCGGTTGCCATGGCGGCTGGCCCCATACTAGCCGCGCTCGCTTACGAGCGGTTTGGCGGCACTTACCTTATCCTGTTTTTAGCTGTCGCTCTCTCAGTTGCGCTATTACTTGCCGTTCTGCTGCATATTGCGCCAGAAAATGAGGTTGCTGCCCGACAATCAGGCCGCAACCACCATTAAGTCACTTAGCCCTGTTTGACGATCTGGTTTTCAGGATCAAAAACAGCCCCATCTAAATAGGTTGCTTTGTAGGATTTCCCTAGGATCCCGACCTCAATATCAGACAGCACAGCATCGGCCTTCACAAAGGCATAGAATAAATGCTTATCTGTGCGAGCCCCATAGCCAGATGAGGTCACAGACCCAATCTGTTCACCATTTGCAAAGACTGGGTCCCCGCCATGTGCAGGAGCAAAATCACATGACGCCTCTGCCATGATAAAGCGCCAATCCTCTCCGTTTTTATGACGTTCTGCCAAGGCCTCTTTCCCAATAAAGGCTGGCTTTTGGTCTTTCACAAACATATCCAAGCCAGATTCATAAGGCGTAAACTCAACCATCAAATCAGATTTCCAATGGCGATATCCCTTTTCAAGGCGCATTGATTCCGCTGCGTAAAGACCAAAAGGCTTTAGGTTAAAGGCGTCACCTGCCTCAGTTAATACGCGCCACGCAAGGTAAAGCTGTTCTGTTGGGATATGAAGTTCAAACGCCACTTCACCAGAGAAGCTAACGGCCATTGCCATTGCTGAGGCATGACCAATTGTGACAGGCTTCGCGCGCATCCATGGCAAAGCCTCAACCGATACATCATCTCGGGGACAAACAGATGCTAGTAAGGCGCGACTCTGTGGCCCAGCTAGCACTAAGATGGAATGAGACGCTGTTAAATTGGTTAATGTCACAGACCCATCATCAGGTAAATGAGCGGTTAACCAGTCCCAATCATGCCATTCGGCTGCTGCCGCACAACCATACCAATAGCGCCCTTCATCACATTTCGTGATGGTCGCTTCTGATAGCACTGAGCCCTTTTCATTGAGCAGATAGCATAAAGAGACTTTACCAATCGTCTTTGGCACAGTGGAGCAGGTGAGGTTATCAAGGAAGGCCGCTGCACCTTCGCCAGTAATTTCAAACCGGCCAAACCCGTTTACTTCCATCATACCCACATGGTTATGCAGATGCCTGATTTCTGCTGACACCACATCTTTGGTATCATGATACCGATAGCCAGGCACATGCTCAAACGCCTCATCAGGCTTGAAGAATAGCGCACGTTCCCAGCCATTCACCACACCAAATTCTGCCCCCATCTGGTCTAGCACCGGATAGAGCGAGGTTGTTTTTGCCAAACGACCGGCAGGGCGCTCTTCATGTGGCAAGTGATAATGGAATTCTAGCTGATAATCCTCAATTGATTTGAGCAAAGTATATTCCGTATTGGCATGCGAGGTGAAACGCCGCGGGTCAAGAAACCAGCTTTCCCATTCTGTTTGCCCTTCTGTGATCCACTCTGCCAATAATTTGCCATGACCCCCGCCTTCACCAATACCAGCGCGCAAACCAATAATACAAAACGCATTCTTCACGCCAGGCACAGGTCCAACAAGTGGCATACCATCCGCAGAATAGGTAATCGGACCATTCACAACTGTGTGGATACCAACTTCTGTCAGCGAGGGCAGCCGCTCAAAAATACGCTCCATATTATCAAGGCATCTATCTAAATCATTCGGGCAAAGTGCCATGGTAAAATCAGGATCAATGCCATCCATGCCAAATGATTTACAATCTTGCTCATACACGCCGACGAGCAACCCCTTCTTTTCCTGACGCGAATAGAAATCATCGCCCGGACAACGGATGATCGGCACACGCTCATCCATCTCTTCCAGCTCTTTGATAGGGTCCGTCAGAAAATACATATGCTCCATCGACACCACAGGATGTGTCACACCCATCATGGCACCGACCTCATTGACACGATAGCCTGCGGCATTAACCACAATCTCCGCGCGAATATCCCCTTTTTCGGTATGCACAATCCATTCGTCATTTGGCAGCTGCGTTAAGCCTGTTACGGGGTTAAAGCGAACAACCTCAGCCCCTGCTTGGCGCGCGCGTCTTGCCAAGGCTTGGGTTAATTGTGAGGGATCAATATCGCCATCAAGTGGGTCCCACCATGCGCCAAGTAAATTATCATCACGCATAAGAGCATGACGGCGACCAGCCTCTTGCCCATCAATCAATTCAAAATCGACGCCAACGCCTTTTGCCATTTGGATATAATGACGATAAATGTCCATCTGCGTCTCAGTATGCGCCAGACGCATACCGCCAGTAATATGGTAATTGATAGGAAATTCTGGGTCAGCAGCAAGCTCCCGATATAAATTGATCGAATGGCGCTTTAACGCGACAAAGGTCTGGTTACCCCCAAATTGTGTCACCTGTGCCGCTGCATGCCATGTTGAACCTGATGTTAATTCATCACGTTCAATCAACATCACATCTGTCCACCCCATCTGGGTCAGATGATATAAAGCTGAACATCCTGCGATGCCGCCGCCAATAATCACAACACGCGCTTGCTCTCTCATGTCACACCCCCTCAAAAAAAGCACTCTCACTCAATCACGAGTTTCACCGAAAATAAAGTAAGAAAAATCCCGATTGCGCCTTTTTCCATTTTTGCGTTAAGTAGGAAGAAAGGGGACCATAGCTTGCCAGCTTCTATATATGGCGCCGCGTATGAGGGAAAAGATGACAGGTCAAAATCGTAGAGGCGCAGGACGCGCCGCCCGCCACCAACAACGCCAGACAAAGGGAGCGATTGCTCACCCCTGTCCGCCAGGTCAAATTGGCGGTGCTTATCGCCCGCTAAGTGAGACGGGTGTGCAAGATATTATCGATACCGCCTATCGTCTTTTGGCCGAAATTGGCATGGGCGAAGTCCCGCCACAATTACAAGAGATGGCGCTGGCTGGTGGCGCCACTTTGAATGAGGCTGGCCGCCTTTGTTATAGCCGCGCGCTCATTGAAGATGTGATTAACCAAGCACCAAACCAGTTCCCGCTATATGGCCGCAATCCCGCGCATGACATCGAAATTGGCGGTGATAAGGTCTATTATGGAACAGGTGGCGCAGCGGTACAAACGCTTGACCCAGCGACTGGCCTCTACCGCGCAGCGACGTTACATGATTTATATGAATTTGCGCGCCTCGCTGATCAGATGGAGAATCTCAGCTGGTTCACACGAATTTGTGTCGCCACAGATATTCCAGATATTTTCGAGCTTGATATCAATACCGTCTATGCCCTAATCGCTGGCACGGAAAAGCCGGTTGGCACGAGCTTCTCACTCGGTAATGCTGTTGCCCCCTCTATCTCGCTATTTGATGCGGCTATGGGTGGAGAGGGTAGCTTTGCCAAACGCCCTTGCTGTAAAGTTCATATCAGTCCAATTATCTCACCTCTGAAATATGGGGAAGACGCCTTTGATGTCGCTATCGAAGCCATCAAACATAATATGACAGTCAATGCGATTATTGCTGCCCAATCAGGCGCCACTGCGCCGGCGCCATTAGCAGGCATGCTTGCACAAACAACGGCCGAGACGATGGCGGCTTTGATGATGGTTCATTTTATTAAGCCTGGGCATCCGATGATTTTCTCAAACTGGCCCTTCGTGGTCGATTTGCGCACTGGTTCTTTTTCAGGGTCTGGTGGTGAAATTGCGGTCCTAAATGCAGGGGCGGCCCAAATCTCAAATGCGCTTGGCCTCGTCAGCGGTGTCGCAAGCTCTATGGCAGATGCCAAGGCCGTCGATGCTCAGATGGGGATGGAAAAAGGCACCTCTTCACTAGCTGCCGGCCTTGCCGGAGCAAATATGATTTATGAATCAAGCGGCATGATGGCCAGCCTTCTTGGTGCCTCATTTGAAGCGATGATCTTAGATAATGAAATGCTAGCTGTTAACCAGCGCACCATTAGAGGGATTGAAGTCACCGAAGAAACGCTTGGCTTTGCGGCAATTGAAAAAGCCGTCTATGGCGAAGGCCACTTCCTTGGCGGCGATCATACGATGAATGCGATGTTACGTGATTATTACTATCCTAAACTCGCCAATCGTGACAGCCCAACCGTCTGGGAAGAGACAGGCGCAAAAGATGCGTGGAAGGTGGCAAATGAAACACTTGCCACATTGCAGGCTGAACCTCGTGAAACCTATCTATCACAGGCGGCTGATGAGAAAATCAGATCAGAGTTTAACATTCATCTCAGCCGTGATGTTGTCTATCGGTGAGGGCTCCTATTCGACCAGACTGCCTCGTCATAGGCGGCTGCAATAGCGATGTAATTGGCAGCGCCTATGCCGGGCATGATGCCGCTATAGGAGACAGCAACTCTTGGCCGGGTGAGATTTCTCAAACGGCAGGCGGTGTAGCCCGCAATATCGCCGAAGCCCTATCCCGTCTCGGCCAATCTGTCTATTTCGCCGGCCGTTATGGCGATGATGCAGCAGGCTCTATGATTGCCGAAAGCCTCACAAAAGCAGGCGTCTCACTTCAGTTGTCAGAACAGCTTGAAGGCCAAAATAGCGATCAATACCTATCTGTCTTTGATGCGGCTGGCGGTTGGCGTGGGGCGATTGCTGATATGGCACTTGTGCAAGGCATGACACCGCAATGGCTTGCCCCTGTCATCGCGCAAGCACCAGCTGATGCCACCCTTATTTTTGATACAAATTTACCAGAGGACTCTGTGCATTATTTGTGTCATGTGGATGATAGGCGCTTTCTTGCCTGTGATGGGGTATCACCTGCCAAGGTCACAAAATTACGCCCTGTTTTATCGGCACTCACTTGCCTAAAAGTCACAAGAGACGAAGCTGAAACATTGTTACAGCTCCCAACAGGTGCCACATGCGAGGAGATGATAGCGCGTTTGCATGAGGCAGGTGTCTCCGTCGTCGCATTAAGTGATGGACCTGCAGGCTTTCACCTCTCAGATGGCGCTGACCATATTCACATGCTGCCGCCTGCTATCGATATCATATCTGTTTCAGGGGCTGGGGATTGTTTATTTGCTGGTATATTATGGGGCCTATGCGAAGGTGATGACCTTGCGACCATCGCGCAAAAAGGACAATTTAGTGCTGCTGCCTCTTTGACATCTAAAGCCGCAGTACCATCTGATTTGTCGCCAGCGGCCTTTAATGGAGTGACCATATGACGAGCCTACCTCTATTCTTTTCCGACGAGGTTCAAGACGCACGCGCGACAGGCAAAGCCATTGTTGCCTTAGAATCGACCATCATCTCGCATGGCCTACCCTATCCAGAGAATAAAGAGACAGCACACAGCCTTGAGGCTATTATTCGGGCTGAAGGCGCTGTCCCTGCGACCATTGCGATCATAGAAGGTCGCTTAACGATTGGCCTGTCAGAGGATGAATTGCATCTCCTAGCCTCTGGCGAGGTCCCTGTTACAAAGGTTAGCCGCAGAGATATTGCGTCTGTTATAGCCAAAGGCCAAACAGGTGCGACAACAGTGGCAGCTACCATGATTGCCGCCGAATTGGCCGGTATTTCTGTCTTTGCCACAGGTGGCATTGGCGGCGTCCATCGCGGTGCGCAGCAAAGCTTTGATATTTCTGCTGACCTACCAGAATTGGGGCGCACCAATGTAGCGGTTGTGAGCGCTGGCCCAAAAGCCATCTTGGACCTGTCATTAACAATGGAATATTTAGAGACAGCTGGCGTTCCTGTTATTGGCTTTCAAACTGATGAGCTTCCGGCTTTTTGGTCACGCCGGTCAGGCATCCCGCTATATGATCAGGTCACCACACCAGACGAGATGGCAGAGATCATGAAAGTGAAATGGCAAGCGGGGTTGGCTGGTGGTCTTTTAATCGCCAACCCTGTCCCACATCGCTATGAAATCCCAGCTGATGAAATTGCAGCAGCCATTGACACAGCCCTAGCAGCGGCTGAGGCTGCGGATGTATCAGGCAAAGACGTCACACCCTTTGTCCTCAGCCAGATGCGCGACTTAACAGATGGCAAGAGTCTTATCACCAATCAGGCCCTGGTTAGCCATAATGCCAAAATCGCCGCCCAAATTGCCGTCGCCTATGCGGCCCAGACCAAAGCCTAGCGATACCCTACCCCTCAAATCCTGAGAGCGGAAAGCCATCATCACGCTGTAGCCAATTGCTCTTAGGATAGAAGGCGGTGCCATCAATCATATGGAGCGCGTAAGCATAACGTGAACGCGCCGACAAATTTGGCGGTGAGGTATGAGGCAGACGCCCATGAAGCAAAATCAAGGTACCCTTCGGCGCTGGCAAGGCGACATCACAACTCTCTAACGGCGTCTCATCCAACGTGACCATTTCCATCCCAGCCTCACCACGCACAAAGCGCTGTCGCAAAGGGCGTTGATGCTGACCAGGGGCGGCCCACATACAACCATTTTCAATGGTGGCATCTTCTAAGGCCAACCAAAAGCCAACACAACTTTGTGGCTCTGTGTAGAGAAAGGTAGAATCCTGATGGGCATTCACCTCTCCCCCAATGTGGGGCTGTTTGCAGATGACCATTGATTGCAGCAATAATGGATGGGAAAATCCAACAGCATGGGCCACATCAGCCAATTTTGATGTATGTGAAAAGGCCGAGAAAACGGGATCCAAATCATGTAGCGCGTGACCAATTTTATTGATGGCACGGTCCTTGGGCTTTGTGAGCTGTCCTGCCTCATCTACGGCCCCTGCCTCTAGAAAACAAGATATGTTATTAGCGGATTCCATAAAATAGGCACTGGCCGCATGCGATTGCCCCGCAGCAGAGAACACAACTTGATTTGCCTTTTCATCAAAAGCGTCAATTAAATGCGTCGTCTGCACCATCAGCGCCTCTGCCTCATCATCATTGGCAAAACCATCTAGCACCAAATACCCATCGCGATGAAAGGCCTCAACCATTTCAGGCGTCATATGCCCTTGCCAGTCAAACCGATCTGCTTCTTGTGTCATGTCATGGCCTCCTCTGTCACTAGGCTAAGACGCAGATAAGTGAAAAGCAATTGAGAAAAACTATTAACCCGCCTCACACTAACCCATGTCACTGAACAAAGGAGGACTGACATGATGACTAGTATTATTCTGAGTGAATTATTAGCAATAATTATCGGGACACTTGTGTCTTTTGGCGCCGGATGGTTGTGGTACAGCCCTGCCTTATTTGGCCAAAAATGGATGGATCAGCAACCGCATCGCAAACAACCAGATGATTATCAAAAAGGTATGTTTCTGGGTATGATTGTGAGCCTCATCGATACCATATTATTGGCTATCTTGATGATTTTGCTAATCACTTCATTTGGCCCAATGGCTGTCTTATGGCTGGCAGCAGCAATCCTAACAGGCACATTGGCAGCGAATATATTCAGAGGTAGCAGCTGGGCCCATTGGGGCATTGATGCCAGCTTTATGATGGCACAAATCATTATCCTGATGGTTGCCTTGTCCCTATTTTGACACCATCTGGTGAAAATCGTGACATCTTGCCCTTTTACAATTCGGTAAAAAACAGCCATAAAGGGCCGAGTATTTTGGTCGCCCTGTCCATTGGCAGGTCACATTTTGTAAGAGGCAGACGATGTCACCAAAAGCAAAGAGATTTGCCATTGTCATAGCAGCTGGCGCCCTATTGGCTGCGGCTGCGGGTCTGGCTATGACAGCCCTGCGTGAGAATATTGTATTCTTTGTTACCCCCTCTGAGGTCACAGATATCCACCTCTCTGCAGAGCGCATTCGCCTCGGCGGTCTTGTGGCTGATGGATCTATCTTGATTGATGGCACAGTGGCGCAATTTGATGTCACAGATGAGAGCGCGACTTTCACCATTCGCTATGATGGGGCACTGCCTGATCTATTCCGCGAAGGCCAAGGCATTATCGCCGAAGGTGCCTTTCGTGATACTCTCTTTGTAGCTGATACCGTGCTAGCCAAGCATGATGAGACTTACATGCCGCGCGAAATCAAAGAAAGCCTTGAGGAACAAGGGGTCTGGAAAGGTGAGGCGACAGAATAGCCTCCCTTTTGCCTATGGCTGCTTTTCCGTTTCATCGAGATAGTGGCGCACGGCATCTTGGATACGCCTGAACCGATCACCACCAATTTTTGTGCCCCCAAACCATCTTGTGACAATGATGAGATGGTCATGAAGGGCTTCACGTTCTAGCATGCGGATGATCACCATCCCAGCCCCTGTCTCGCCATCATCATGTTTGATAGGCCCCTGCTCTGATAAATAACATCCCCAGCTATTATGCGTGGCTTTGGCAAATTTCTTATGCCGTTTGAGCTCCTTTAAACAGGCATCAATCTCTGCTTTTGAGCGAACTGGCGCGCCTGCCACGGCATATTTTGATCCCCTATCAGAGAAAATCCCATCATAGATCCGAAGCGCTGTCATTAGGCTCTCACTAGCGCTGAGTCTCTTGCCAAGACGGATGGGTAAATGGCACGTCATTTGCTTTTGGCAAAGGTGCTTTTCCTAGAATGTGGTCAGAGGCTTTTTCACCCGTCATGATAGATGGTGCATTTAAGTTACCATTGGTAATGCGTGGGAATAGCGAGCTATCGGCACAATATAAATCCTCAAAGCCAATGACCTTTGTATCAGGCGCCACAACAGCCATTGGGTCTGATTCTTGCCCCATTTTGCAGGTCCCACAAGGGTGATAGGCTGATTCAGCATGCGCGCGAATAAAGGCATCAAGCGCCTCATCAGATGTCACATCATCGCCTGGTTGAATTTCATGCGCGCGGTAAGGGTCAAAAGCAGGTTGCTGAAGGATCTCTCTTGTGAGCCGCAGCGCCTTTCTAAAATCAGGCATATCCTCGGGATGCGAGAGATAGTTGAACGCAATTTTAGGGGCAGTGGCTGCCTCAGCATTTTGGATTTCCACAGTGCCGCGTGACTTAGACCGCATCGGCCCAACATGAAGCTGAAAGCCGTGCCCTTCTGCTGGGGCTTTGCCATCATAGCGAATGGCCACAGGCAAGAAATGATATTGAATATCAGGATAAGGGATATTTTTATCAGAGCGAATAAATCCAAGGGATTCAAATTGATTTGAGGCACCCAAACCCGATTTAAAGAATAACCACCGTGCGCCAATCATTGCCTTTGAGACAAGATTCAAATGCTTGTAGAGAGTGATGGGTTGCTTACACGCAATTTGGAAATAGACCTCCAAGTGATCTTGTAAATTAGCGCCGACCCCAGGCCTGTCAGCCCGCACCTCGACCCCTGCTTGTTTTAACACAGCGGCTGGCCCGATACCCGAACGCTGCAAAATAGCCGGACTGCCAATAGCACCTGCTGATAATATGACTGCTTTCTTGGCCATAACATCAACGACCTGGTTGCCTTTACGATAGCGCACACCAACACAGCGCTTGCCATCAAAAAGCAATTTATCAACCATCACCCCGGTACGAAGCTCAACATTTCCTCTTTTCAAGGCAGGGCGCAAATAGGCATTTGCCGCAGACCAGCGCCGCCCCTTATAGACCGTCATATCGGCGGGGCCCATCCCTTCTTGCCGATGACCGTTATAATCAGCTGTTGCCTGATAGCCGGCTTGTTCAGAGGCAGCGACAAAGGCATCATGAAGCGGATTATCACGCGGGCCTCTTGTGATATGAAGCGGCCCATCTGTACCACGCCAAGGCGCCTCGCCCCCATGTGAGGTTTCCATACGTCTGAAGTAAGGCAAAACATCGGCATAGGACCAGCCATCTGCCCCCTCTTCCTGCCAATGATCGTAATCGCCAGCATTACCTCGCACATAGATCATGCCATTGATGGACGAAGAGCCACCTATGACTTTCCCTCTTGGACAGACCAGCGCGCGGCCATCTAAACTGTCTTCTGCCTCTGCTTTATATCCCCAATCATAGCGCTTCATATTCATCGGATAGGACAAAGCAGCCGGCATCTGAATGAAGGGGCCAATATCTGATTTCCCATATTCCAAAACCAGAATGCGGTGATTACGCTCTTCGCCAAGGCGATAGCAAATAGCAGAGCCCGCAGACCCAGACCCAATGATTATGTAATCTTGTTCAGACATCGCATCTACGCCCTATTTTTATTCAATTCGCTATACTACCGCCCTACTATCAGACAGCATCTCACCCTTTAGCAAGCCATAAATGGCGACATGTTTTGTTCAATTCCTCTTCATGCTGACTAGCATTATGATGGTCAATTTTCTACACTGTCTTTGGTCGTAAAAAATTGGTCAGGAGCCTGTGATGAGCTGGGATGATAGATATGAAGAAGAGGGCTTTTTGTTTGGGAAAAACCCCGCCCTTGGCCTCACTCGTCAGGAACATCACCTCATCCCGCAAGGACATTCATTATTGGTCGCTGATGGCGAAGGGCGTAATTCTGTTTATCTGGCCGGTAAAGGTTATCCCGTGACAGCGATGGATTCATCAACGGTGGGCATTGCCAAAGCGAAGGATTTTGCGGCAGACCATAATGTTTCTATTACCTTTGAATTGGCTGATATTTTTGACTATGAGTGGCAGGCCCAGCAATACCAAAATGTAGCAGCTATTTTTATTCAATTTGCACCACCAACAAGCTGGGAGGCGCTATTTTCAGGTATGGTTGACGCCCTGGCACCAGGCGGCACATTGCTCATCCACGGTTATACACGCAAGCAGATTTCATATGGCACGGGTGGCCCGCCCTATATTGACCACCTCTATGAGCCTGAGCTGCTAGCCGACCTCTTCACAAAGATTGCTGGTGACCGTTTGGACATCCTTGTCAATGAAGCCTACGAAGCAGACGTCAATGATGGTAAAGGCCATAATGGCCAATCAGCACTCATCGATTTTGTCGCACGCAAATGCGTGACCTCCTGACCCTAAGGCCTCATAGATGCAAAAATTAAATCTCCCTATCCCTGAGGCTGGCGCACTGACGAAGGTGGCGGCTGATTTATATTGGGCGCGATTCTCACTGCCATTCCGCCTCAATCATATCAATTTATATATGATTGATACTGAAGCGGGTTGGTTATTGGTTGATGCCGGGATTAATCAGGATGAGACAGCAGCCCAGTGGCAAATGCTCCTTGATGGCCCATTATCGTATCAAGCTGTGGCAGGCCTTCTCATTACGCATCATCATGTAGACCATCTAGGCTATGCTGGTGCATTATCAGCCAAACTTGACATCCCTGTCTATACCTCAGCAAGCGAGGCTGATTTCGCGCAATGGATGTTTACCATGGCAGATGATGACTTTGCTGATCTTGTTGCTGATACTTATGTAAATTATGGTTTGGATGAAGCGCATGTTGCACAAGCGCGTGCCGATAAAGGACGTTTCCGACGCCATGTGAAAACCCTGCCTGACTTTACCATCATCGAAGAGGGCCATCTCTTCCGAAGTCGCCATGGCACGTGGCAGGTGCGCATCGATAGAGGCCATAGCCAAGGACAGATAAGCCTTGTCGATGAGGCCAGAGGCCTTTTGATTGCTGTTGATTTTCTATTACCGCGCATTTCCCCGAATATCTCTGTTGATTTGCGTGATTTCGATGATGATATGCTTGGCCATTATTTGACCTATTGCGAGGCGATGACCAGCCTGCCGGCTCAAACACAGATTTTTCCCGGCCATGATTGGCCTTTCACAGATGGCGGGACGCGCGCAGCACAACTGATTGAGCATCACCATCAAAGGCTAGAGAGCTTATTAGAGGCGGCTAAACACCAGCCTTTGACTGTCGCTGATGGCATGCGCCACCTATTTGGTAAATCTTTTGGTGCCCATGAGCTGTATTTTGCATCCGGCGAGGCGCGCGCCCATTTATGGCACTTGGTTCAACAAGGGGCCATGAGGTGCGAGGTCATAAATGGCACCAGCTATTTCTCACCTAACGCTGATGTTAAACGCACTATTTCGGCTTAGATAATCCGCCCAGGATTGAGGATATTCGCTGGGTCTAGCATTGCTTTGAGACGTCTCATCATCGTGATCTCAACATCTGTGCGACACGCGGATAACCAATGCTTTTTTAACACCCCGATACCATGCTCAGCCGTAATGGTGCCGCCAATATCTGTGGCGCGTTGAAAGACAAGATCTTCAATTTTCATGCAATCATCTTGGCGCCCTGTTGAGGCTGACATATGCAAATTCCCGTCACCAATATGACCAAATGTTACAAGACGGATACCTGGAAAACTCTCACGCAGCTCTTTGCCAATAGCATCGGTAAAGTCAGCCATCTTTGTAATAGGGATGCCAATATCAAAATTGATCGCTGTCGCCATATCAGTGATCAGCTCAGCGATAGAATCACGATAACTCCAGAAATTCTGTCGCTGGGTTTCATTCACGGCAAGCAACACATCATCCACGATGCCATCTGTGACAGCCATCATCAGACGCTCTTCGAAATGCTCTGTATCCTCAGCGGCCTCAACCTCTAGCAGAATATAGAAAGGTGATGGCGTATCAAAGAGGTCTGGCTTACCTGTCACATGTAAGATTTCATCCATATAGTCACGCCACAACACCTCAAAGGATGATAGGCCTGGCAAATATTTCCCAGCATAAGCCAATAATGATGCAACGGACGCAAAATCTTTGGCGGCGCAAAACGCTGTTTTGGTGATATCGCGGCGGGGGAAGAGGCGGAAGGTAATCTCAGTAACAACTCCCAAGGTGCCTTCGGTACCGATCATGAGCTGTTTGAGATCAAACCCGGCATTATTTTTTAATAGCTTGTTATCTTGTGCCATGATTTGCCCATCTGGCAAAACAGCCGTTAGACCAAGAATAAGCTGGCGCGTCACCCCATATTGTATGACCTGATTGCCACCGGCATTTGTGGCTGTAATCCCACCAGCGGTTGCCGTACCTCTGGCCCCTAAATCAAGAGGAAACAACAAATCATGCTCGGCCGCTGCTTCTTGAATTTGTTGCAGTGTCACGCCTGACTGAACTGTGATGGTCTTGCCGATTGGGTCGATATCAAGAATGTGGTTAAGGCGTTCAGTAGAAAGCGCATATTCGCCCTGTTTGGGTGTGGCGCCACCTGCCAGCCCAGTCCGCCCTCCTTGGGTAACAATCGGCTGCGAGAGTTCGGTTGCTTTTTGCAACATCAAAGCAACATCTTCGGTCGAGCGTGGTCGCAAAACAGCCATCGGGTTTTGCGGTAAAGTCTCAGACCAATCCTTGGCATAGGCTTCGCCAATCTCTGCGCCATATAGCACGAGATCATCTTTGAAATAGGATTTCAATTCCATCGACATCGTTCACCCATCAGCTATCTCTTATGATGGATGTAATCTAGAACGATTTCAGTGCAAGTGGCAAATAGGTGCGACTCTGCCACGTCGCACATGTCACAGATCGGAGGCCTTAGCTCGCCGCATCCTCACGTGCCATGCGATGCCAAAGATGCGCATGGTCGATATTTTCGAAAGCAACTTGGCGCCAATAATCCTTGGCTTCTTGCTCTGTGTCAAAACGAGCTAATACACGCTCTTCGCCTGTTTGCTTATTTAATTCTGTGATTTGAAACATCATGACCCCCGTCTGTTTGCGGCGCAATTATGAGGATTTATGGTCAAAATGTCAAATTCCATAAGGGACCCAAAACTGGAAAAAACAGTTTGATTAAGGTCGCTTGCACAGCAATAGAGCCTCACAAATTCGGGATAGCATCATAAATGTAGTTTGGTGACAGAAGCATGGGACAGCGTTATGTTTGTTGGTATCACTGATATTTTTAAAATCGGCATTGGCCCGTCTAGTTCACATACGATGGGCCCCATGAGTGCAGCCCATCGCTTTTTGGAAAACCTCGTCTCTACTTATCAAGATAACGCAAAACAGCCCGCCCATTTACAGGCTCGTATCCATGGCTCACTCGCATTCACTGGCAAGGGCCATGCGACAGATAGAGCTATTTACCTTGGTTTAATGGGGTTTGTGCCTGCTACATTAGATCCTGCGCAAGTGGATGATTGTGAAGCGCGCTTGATGAAAGATAAGGAAATACATCACCCTGCCTTAGGGGTGATGGCATTTGATCCAGAGCAAGACCTTATCTTTGATTATGATGAAATGCTGCCAGGACATACAAATGGGATGCAGTTCTATGCTTATGATGGGACAGGTGACCTCATATTCCATGAAATTTATTATTCCATAGGTGGTGGCTTCATTCGCCGGTCTGATGAGATGTCGCAATCTGCAATCACCGCAGATGCGGCACATCCTTATCAATTCACAACCGCAGCTGATATGCTTGCCATGGGTGAGGCGCATGGGCTGACTATCGCAGAGATGCAGCGCGCGAATGAATGTGCCTATCAATCAGCTGAGGCTTTGAGTGATTTTATCGCCTCTATTTGGCAGGTGATGGATAATTGTATCTCCCGCGGGCTTGCGGCAGAGGGCGTCTTGCCAGGCGGCTTAGATGTGAGGCGGCGCGCGAAACATATTTATAAACAACTTATGGCGGAAGCGGTGCGCAATGACCAACAGCCTCACATCGCTAATGATTGGCTCTCAGTCTATGCCATGGCGGTGAATGAAGAAAATGCCATTGGTGGCCAGGTCGTGACCTCTCCAACTAATGGGGCCGCTGGGGTTGTGCCTGCTGTTATCCGCTATTACCGCGATCACTGCCATGGTGTGTCTGAAGATGGAATTGCGACCTTTTTATTATCGGCGGCAGCCATTGGCTCCATCATTAAAACCAACGCCTCTATTAGTGGTGCAGAAGTCGGATGCCAAGGTGAAGTGGGGTCTGCCTCTGCGATGGCAGCTGCCGGACTATGCGCGGCCTTAGGCGGAACAAACGCCCAAATTGAAAATGCAGCAGAAATTGCTTTGGAACATCATCTTGGGATGACTTGTGACCCGGTTGGCGGCTTGGTGCAAGTCCCTTGCATTGAACGTAATGGCCTTGGGGCGATTAAAGCGGTCTCTGCGGCGTCGCTCGCATTGCGTGGTGATGGGACACATCTCATCCCGCTTGATAATTGTATTGAGACAATGCGCCAAACCGGCCTTGATATGCATGAAAGATACAAAGAAACATCGCAAGGTGGCCTCGCCGTCAATCTGCCAGAATGCTAATTTGCCACATCCGTCCTAGCTAGCCAAATCTCTGTGATCACGTTATAAATCCCATAGCACTTGATAAGAATAGGGCGGATAAGATGAGCGTTATCACCACCATTGAAGATTTACGCAAACAGGCAGAGCGGCGGGTGCCGCGCATGTTCTATGACTATGCTGATTCAGGGGCATGGACAGAACAAACTTATCGCAAGAATGAAAGCGATTTTGACAGAATAACGCTTCGCCAGCGTGTCGCTGTTGATATGTCAAATCGCACGACAGCTGTTAAGATGATTGGCCAAGACGCCGCGATGCCAGCCGCGATTGCGCCAACAGGCCTGACTGGCATGCAACATGCCGATGGTGAAATTTTAGGGGCGCAAGCCGCTGCAGAATTTGGCATTCCTTTCACACTTTCGACCATGTCTATCTGTTCGATTGAAGATATTGCACAACATAGCCCTGCACCTTTTTGGTTTCAGCTTTATGTGATGCGTGATCATGATTACTCAAAACGCTTGGTAGAACGTGCCAAAGCCGCCGGTTGTTCAGCCTTGATGCTGACCCTAGATCTTCAGATCCTTGGCCAGCGTCACAAGGATTTAAAGAATGGTCTCAGCGCACCCCCAAAATTAACTGTGAAAAATATCCTGAATATGGCGACCAAACCACGATGGTGCCTTGGCATGCTTGGTACAAAGCGCCGCCAATTTGGGAATATTCACGGCCATGTGACAGGCGTCTCTGACATGTCCTCTCTTTCCAGCTGGGTGTCTGAACAATTTGACCTGCAGCTTGACTGGGATGATGTCAAACGCATCAAGGACTGGTGGGGTGGTAAGCTCATTATAAAAGGTATTCTCGATACTGAAGACGCTAAAATGGCCGTATCGTCTGGTGCTGATGCGCTTATTGTCTCTAACCATGGCGGGCGCCAGTTAGATGGTGCTGATAGCTCAATTGCTGTCTTGCCAGAAATTGTAGAGGCCGTGGGTAACGACATCGAGGTTTGGATGGATGGCGGTATCCGGTCTGGCCAAGATATTCTCAAAGCCTATGCCTTAGGGGCGAAGGGCACTTTGATTGGTCGCTCATTCCTCTATGGGCTTGGCGCCAATGGCAAAGCGGGTGTCACAAAAGCCCTAGAGATCCTGCATAAAGAGCTGGATATGACAATGGCGTTATGTGGACATCGCGATATTCAGAATGTGAATCGCAATATTATTCGCCATAGTCCATTCTAATGAGAAAGGGCCCTGCGGGGCCCTTTTATTAATGATGATGGCCTTGCGGCTTGTGATAAGGCAGCCCCTCTGCCACCCAGGCTTGGAACCCGCCGGGCACATGGGCAATATTTGATAGCCCCTGATTAGTTGCCAAATTCACTGCCATGGCAGACCGCTCACCTGCGGCACAATAGAAGATAACAGGCTTGCTACCATAAGATGACAGCGCCGCCATATGATTGGCTAATTGCGCATAAGGGGTATGAATCGCTCCTTGAATAGCACCGTGGCGGGCTATCTCGCCATCTTCACGTAAATCAATCAGGACATAATCATCAGCTGGCATAGACGCGAGCTTGGTGACATCAATTGAATTTACCTGACGCTGGGCATCAAGTGCGATACCCATCTTGATATTCTCAGGCACAGCCACATCCATCATTTTTGGGTTTGGCAAATTCAAGCTATTCATCAAATCAATATAGGCTTGCTTTGAGGTAACTTGCAGGCGCGGATTATGCGCTTTTTCTTCGCCGATCGTTGACACCATATCCCCCTTATAATCATGGGCAGGATAGACCAAAGTGTGCTCTGGCAATGTTAAAAGGCGACCAAATAATGATTCATACTGGTCATCTGGTGAGCCATTTTGGAAATCAGTGCGACCTGTCCCACGAATAAGCAAGGTATCCCCTGTGAAAATGCGATCATCCATCAAGAAACAATAGCTATCATCGGTATGACCAGGCGTATAAAGCGCTGTCATATTAATGCCTTCGATGGTGACGCGTTCACCATCTGTCACACGCATTGACACAACATCAACCGGGCTTTGCTCTCCCATCACTGTGACACAATTCGTATGGTCGCGTAACGCTGCCATTGCTGTGATATGATCGGCATGCACATGGGTGTCAATGACCTTCACCAATTTCAGATCAAGCTCTTCTAATAATTTTAGATACCGGTCAGTCTTTTCTAAAACCGGATCAATCAAAAGCGCTTCTCCACCATGGCGGCTAGCGATAAGATAGGTATAGGTTGATGAGACCGGTTCAAATAACTGGCGAAAAATCATCATAAAACCCCCTGAATGTGAATATCACTTTTCCTCGATAGTAGCATGCTACAGGTGAAATTTAAAATCTATGTGCCAATTTGTCCATCTGACGCGACGATAAGAGACGCTTGGCGATCATCATCAATTTTGTGGCCGTGGTGATACGATAGCGAATGCGCGGGCGTCGAGCCTCTAGCGCATGGATCACATCTTTGGTCACAGCATCCGCCTCTAATTCAAACATATCTTTGGGTGGGTTAATCGCTGTGAGGCGCGGAATTAGCGCTTTTTGGTAAAGCTGTTCATGCGCTGAGCCCCTCACTGTGATCCATTTCTCGAAATGAGGCACGGAATTTTCACGGATTTTGGTTCTGATCGGGCCAGGTTCGATCAGGCTGATATGAATATCGGGATGATCCATTTCAAGCCGCAAGGTATCTGTCAGCCCTTCCAAGGCAAATTTAGTCGCATTATAGGCGCCGCGATACCGCAAAGCAGCAAATCCTAGAACGGATGAATTTTGCAAAATACGGCCATGGCCTTGCTGGCGCATCACAGGCAACACCAATCGTGTCAGATGGTGCCAGCCAAAGAAATTAGCCTCAAATATCTGACGCAGCGCATCAGTCGGCAAATCTTCAACCGCACCAGGAATGGCATAGGCCCCATTATTGAACAAGGCATCAAGACGCCCACCCGTCGCGGCTAATACCTGCTGCAAGCCGGCATCAATCGTTTCTTGTACTTCATAGTCAATACGCACGGATTCCAAGCCGAACTCATCCCTCATGCGTGACACATCTGCCTCGGTTCGACATGACGCAAAAACGCGCCAACCGCGCTGTGATAAGGTCAAGGCGGCATCTAGTCCAATGCCTGATGAACAGCCTGTAATAAGGATAGATTGGCTCACGATAATGACCTCTTTTGTAACTTGTAAAATAGTCTTCACTTGATATTTGCGATCTTAGCGAATTGCAATTATAACATGACCGCTTTGACGTCGCCAATTAACAAGCGCAATCAGTGAGGGTATCATGCTTGCTTCTGTAAAACATCTCGCAACCATCATCTTACTCAGTGTGATCTGTATCTCTGCAGCACGAGCGATGGATGGCCTCATGATTTCAGATCTTGAATTGCGGGCGACAGCGCCAAGCGCGGGGGCAACCGCCGGCTATGTGACCATTCATAATCATAGCGAAACAGATGACCGTTTGATCGGTGTCGAAGCCAGCTTTGCCGGCAAGGCCGAATTGCATGAAATGAAGCTCGTCGGCGATGTGATGAAAATGCGCCCTCTTGAAAATGGTGTAGCGATACCAGCAGGCGGCATGGTCACCCTAAAAAAAGGCGCAGACCATCTCATGTTTATGCAACTGCAGGAACCGATCAACCTTGATCAGAGCTATGAGATTACCCTCATCTTTGAAAAAGCTGGGAAGAAAACACTCAACGCCAAGACGATTCCGCTTGGCAATAAATCAAGTCATAAAGCGCATAAGCACGAGCATAAGCACTAATCAAATCAACTTAGCTTGTGCGCTTTGCCAAATCTGGGAATTGCTTAGTGAAGCGGGCATGATCGGCCTGAGTGAGCGAAACTTCCATCATTTCTTGCCCGGCATCATCAAAGGATGAACGTAATACCTCGCCTCTTTGATGCAACCATGCCCGGGCCTGACCCGCATGAGGCGGCAGGATCAGCTCACAGATTATCGCCCCTTGGGCCAACCTCTCTTCAATCGCTTCAATTAATTTATCAGCGCCATGCTCAGCAATCGCTGAGCTATAGACAGCTGTGGGATAGTGATGAGCGATGGCCTCGGCCAATTCTTCATCTAACTTATCCTGCTTATTCATCACGTGAATCAGGTCTGTTTCGAGCCGTTCTTCTGAGAGCCCTAAATCTAGCAATACTTGTCTGACATCATCAGCCTCTTCAAAGAGCATCGGTGACGCACTATCATGCACATGAAGTAATAAATCAGCCTCTACCACCTCTTCCAAGGTTGATTTGAAGGCTTCAATGAGCTCTGTTGGCAACTGGCTGATAAACCCTACCGTATCGGCTAAGACAATGGGGCGCCCAGATGGCAAAGACACATGGCGCATGGTCGGATCCAAGGTGGCAAATAACATATCCTTTGATAGCACGCCTGCCCCTGTCAGCGCGTTAAACAAGGTTGATTTCCCAGCATTAGTGTAACCAACAAGCGCGATAGTTGGCGTCTCACCTCTCGTCCGGTTACGACGTTGGAGATGCCTCGTGCGTTCCACCTCTTTCAATTCTGCTTTGATACGGACAACACGATCCATCAGCATCCGGCGATCAAGTTCAATTTGGCGCTCCCCTGGCCCACCAAGAAACCCGCCACCGCCGCGCTGTCTTTCCAAGTGTGTCCAGCTGCGGACCAATCGTGATCGCTGAAACATCATGGCGGCTAATTCGACTTGCAATCGCCCAGCATGGGTTTGAGCGCGGGCACCGAAAATCTCAAGAATAAGCGCTGTGCGGTCAATCACTTTACAAGATAGCTTATTTTCCAGGTTACGCTGTTGAACAGGGGATAGGCTGGCATTGATGATCACCAAAGGATGATCATAATCCTCCGCAATCTCTGAGATACGTTCACATTGACCAGCGCGCAGAAACGTTGATGCTTGCGGCGCTGATAATGAAACAATATCGCCATATACGACATCAAGGGAAATGGCCTCTGCCAATCCAACAGCCTCATCAAGCATCACATCAGCCTCGCGTGGCAGGCGCCAACTACGAATATGCGGCTGAATGACAAGCGCTTGTTGCGGTGTCTCACTATGGTCAAAATAATCAGTCCCCAACGAGGCTTTCCTTTTTGTCAGATGCGCGGTCTGTGGTTGATATCGACATGTTACAAACAGAAGTCAAGCACTTGCGACCAGTTGTGGAAAAACAGGTTGACGCCTTGCCAAACGATAGACCAGAGTGTGCCAAGCGCAAAAGTAGGAGTTTTTATGAAACAGAATTTTATTGCCGGTGAATGGCGTGATGGCAGTTCTGCCATTACTAACATCAACCCCTCAGATGTAAGCGATGTGATTGGTGACTTTGCCCAAGCCAGCCGCAATGATCTAGAGGATGCCATTGCCGCCGCACATTCAGCCCAAGCCATCTGGGCCCAGACAGGACTAGAAGCCCGCTATAATGCCCTCATGGCTATTGGGAATGAGCTGATGGCCCGGTCAGCCGAATTAGGCGAGTTGCTATCCCGTGAAGAGGGAAAACCGTTGGCGGAAGGCAAGGGCGAGGTATATCGCGCGGGGCAATTCTTTACCTATTTTGCAGCAGAAACACTTCGTCAATTGGGCGAGAATGCGGATTCTGTGCGCCCCAATATTGAAATTGATGTACGCCGTGAAGCTGTAGGTGTTGTTGCTATCATCTCACCTTGGAATTTCCCAACCGCAACTGCTGTATGGAAAATTGCCCCTGCCTTAGCTTTTGGCAATGCCGTGATTTGGAAGCCAGCTAATTTGGTACCTGCTAGCGCAGTCGCGTTGACAGAAATTATCGCCAAGCAAGATTTACCAGCTGGCTTGTTTAATCTTGTGATGGGCTCAGGGACTGAAATTGGCAATGCCATCGCCTCGCATCCGCACATCAATGCCATCAGCTTTACCGGCTCTTTGGAAGTGGGGAAAGACATCGCAGCCGCTGCAGCGCCGAACCTCACCAAATTACAAATGGAAATGGGGTCAAAGAACCCGCTTGTGATCATGGATGATTGTGATTTGGATTTGGCTGTTGCCTGTGCTGTGAATGGTGCTTTTGGTGGCACTGGCCAGAAATGTACCGCCTCATCTCGTTTGATTGTACATGACAAAGTCAAAGCTGCCTTTACAGAGGCGTTTGTCTCAGCAACAGAGGCCTTAAAGGTCGGCCACGCCCTTGCGGAGGGCACACAAATGGGCCCTTGCGTTAGCGCCGGTCAGCTTGACGGTAATTTACGTTATCTTGAAATTGCAAAATCAGAAGGTGGTGACATCCTCACTGGCGGAACCATTTTATCTCAGCCAACAGAGGGCCATTATATGGCGCCAACCATCATTGATGGCCTTGATAATCAAGCCACCCCAAACCGGGAAGAGATGTTTGGTCCTATCACATGCCTCATCTCTGCAGGCAGCTATGAAGAAGCTTTGCATATCGCGAATGATACACCCTTTGGCCTCACCGCTGGCATCATGACGCAATCGCATGCCAGAGCATCTCATTTCCGTCGTAATGTGAAGACAGGTGTGGCGATGGTGAATTTGCCAACAGCTGGCACAGATTATCATGTACCATTTGGCGGACGCGGCAGCTCCTCTTACGGGGTCAGAGAACAAGGGCGGAGCGCCATTGAGTTCTATACCAGCGTCAAAACATCTTATATTGGCTTGTCTGCAGGCATGCCGGACTAAGCATAAGCGCCAAAAAGATCGTGATACAAAAACACCCTAACGATGGTTCCGTTAGGGTGTTTTTTTAAATCTATTAAGCAGAGCTTCGTGCAGCCCGTTTACGTTCATGCGGCAACAAGAAACGTTTCCGCAAGCGCAATGAGTCTGGCGTTACTTCCAAAAGCTCATCTTCATTGATGTAAGCCATCATTTCTTCAAGCGACATGCGGCGTGGCGGCGTCAAAATCGTCGCTTCATCAGACCCAGAAGCCCGCACATTTGTCAGCTTTTTACCCTTCAGCACATTCACATCTAGGTCATTATCTCGTGAATTCTCACCAATGACCATGCCTTGATACACAGCTTCTTGCGGGTCAATGAACATCACGCCACGTTCTTGCAGATTGAACAAGGCATAGGCCACAGCGGCGCCTTGGTCATTTGAGACAAGCACACCATTATGACGCCCTTGTATATCGCCTTTATAAGGCGCGTAATCATGGAAAATACGGTTCATAACGCCGGTGCCTCTGGTGGCTGTTAAAAAGCGTGACTGATACCCGATTAGGCCACGTGATGGGGCATGGAAAAGCAATCTTGTTTTACCAGCGCCAGCGGTGCGCATATCCACCATTTCCGCTTTGCGTCTGTTCATGCCATCAATCACAGTGCTGGCAAACTCTTCATCCACATCAATGGTGACTTCTTCGATAGGCTCTTGCAATTGGCCGTTATCATCACGCTGTAACAGGACATTCGGGCGCGAGACTGTCATCTCAAAGCCTTCGCGGCGCATGGTTTCAATCAACACACCAAGCTGCAATTCGCCTCTGCCACCAATCTCAAAGGAATCTTTGCCATCACTCTCTTGGAATGTAATCGCCACATTCACTTCGGCCTCGGCCAAAAGGCGCTCTCTGATCAAGGTTGATGTCACCTTGGAGCCTTCACGACCCGCAAGTGGCGAGTCATTCACGGTGATTGTCACTGCCATAGTTGGCGGGTCAATGGGCGTTGATTGGAGCGGTGTTGTCACATCTTTTGTCGCAATTGTGTCTGATACAGATGCCACAGCAAGGCCGGCGATACAGATAATATCACCAGCTTGCACCTCTTCTACAGGCACGCGGTCTGTGCCTTCAAATCGCAATAATTTTGTCAAGCGCCCTGCTTCTACGACTTTACCGTCAAGATTCACAGCATGGACGGCCTCATTGACGCGGGCCTTGCCTTGCACCACGCGGCCTGTCAAACAGCGGCCCAAATATTGATCAGAATCAAGCAAGGTTGCCAACATGGCAAATGGTGCCTCAGCATCCAAATTCGGCGCCGGCACGTGCGAGATCACAAGGTCAAGCAGCGGGTTGAGTGACTCGCGCGCATCATCTAGCGAGCGCACACACCAACCATCACGGCCAGAGGCATAAAGAATGGGGAAATCGAGCTGTTCCTCATTAGCATCCAAGGCGACAAACAAATCAAAAACTTCATCAACCACCTCTTCTGGGCGACCATCCGGGCGGTCAACCTTATTGATGATAACAATAGGCTTCAGCCCTTGCTTGAGCGCCTTACCAAGCACGAATTTGGTTTGTGGCATAGGACCTTCAGCAGCATCAGTAAGCAAAATCACACCATCAGCCATATGCAACACACGCTCGACCTCACCGCCAAAATCGGCGTGGCCTGGTGTATCAATGATGTTAATCCGTGTCTCTTGCCACATGATAGAAGTTGGCTTTGCCAGAATGGTAATCCCTCTTTCCTTTTCGAGATCACCTGAATCCATCAACCGCTCTTCAACTTGCTGGTTAGAGCGGAACATCCCGCTTTGCTTCATGAGCGAGTCGATTAGCGTTGTTTTACCATGGTCAACGTGAGCAATGATGGCAATATTGCGCAATGCGTGGGTCATGAGATATCTCGATTCTGTATGGAGAGGTTCAAAACTGACGTCTTACTATCAGTCCCTGCGTCGCAATACTAGTAAAAAGACAGCCCTCTTAGGCTTTGGCCGATGCAAGATAAGCGGTTAGCTTCTGCCACACAGCCTCATCAGCAAAGTAATGTAGCTTTGTACGACGTTCTAAAATATCCTCAGCCGTATGAGCCCATTCTTCGCGCACAAGGAAATCAACCTCAGCTTGTGACAAGCCAGCACCAAACATCTTACCAAGCGGCTTTGGCGCGTCTTTTGTACCTAAAATCTCATAGATATCAGCGCCATAGCTTGTCGCAAGGCGTGTCACCAGCGCACTATCTAAATGGCTAAATTCATCTAAGGTCTTATCTAAAAAGGCGGCAAAATCTGGCGTGCCGAGCGCACCGCCTGGCAAAGGCGTTGTGCCAGCCCGCTGCGCTGTGGGTTCTGGCAATTCACGGCGCATAAGCGCTGCAACGGCACGTGCTAATTTGCGATAGGTCGTGAGCTTCCCGCCAAAAATATTCAACCAGCTTTGCGATGTGCCTGCCTCAAAGCTGAGAACATAGTCTCTTGTAGCGGATTTCGCATCAGCGGCACCATCATCGTAAAGCGGGCGCACACCTGAATAGGTAGCCACAATATCAGCCTCTGTGACAGGGCGCTTCAAATAGCGGCTAACTTCGCGGCAGATATAAGAGATTTCCTCAGAACTAATCTCTGGTTTATCAGGCGCTGTATCATGATCAACATCGGTGGTCCCCAACAGCGTAAATTCACCAAGATACGGAATAGCAAATAAAATGCGCCCATCATCATTTTGAAAGATATAGGCCTTATCATGGTCAAATAACCGTTTGGTCAAAATATGAGACCCACGCACAAGGCGAATATTTTTCACATTACTGGTCTTGGCGGCTTGGCGCACCTCATCAACCCAGGGGCCAGCGGCATTAATTACATAGCGCGCTGTGATATCACCTTGGTCTGTTTTGATATGCCAGATGCCGTCCTTATGAGTGGCTGTCTGCACTTTTGTACGCGGAGAAATCGTCGCGCCAAACGCTTTGGCAGCTCTGGCATTTAAGATCGTCAAACGATTATCATCAACAAAACAGTCTGAATATTCAAAGGCGGATGTAAACTCTTCTTTCAGACAAGCGCCAACTGGATCTTGCCGCAGCTTAACGGCCTGCGAGGCTGGCAAAATCTTGCGACCACCAAGATGATCATAAAAAAACAAACCCAGTCGCAAGAGCCATTTTGGCCGCATCGCCGGAGAATGAGGTAGAACAAAACGAAGGGGGTGAATTAAATGAGGCGCCATCCCCATCAAAGTTTCACGCTCGCGCAAGGCTTCTCTTACAAGACGAAATTCGTAATATTCGAGATAACGCAATCCGCCATGAATAAGCTTTGTCGACCAAGATGATGTGCCTGAGGATAAATCATTCATCTCAGCTAGCATCACATGATAGCCCATCGCGGCGCATTCACGGGCAATGCCACAGCCATTAATGCCACCGCCAATGATGAAAATATCGTAATCTGCTATTTGTGCCGTCTGCATCGGTGCGTCTTCTACTTCACCCTTCTGGTAAAAAGGGTTGCGGGTGGGGGTGTTTTTTGGTCTCATCACCAACGGAATTTATCGTCAGATTATGAGGCCTTTATTATGTCATCAAGCTCTAGTGCCATCTTAGCCATTGATCAAGGGACAACAAGCTCTCGTGCCATTCTTTTTTCACAATCAGGCACATTACTAAAGCAAGTGAACCAAGAGTTTGAACAATTATTTCCCCAAGATGGGTGGGTAGAGCATCGCCCGCATGATATTTTATCATCGGTGCTCGCTGTTAGCCGCGAAATGATAGACTATGCCGCGGCTGAGGGTCTTACAATCGAAGGCATTGGTATCACTAATCAACGTGAAACCACCATTATCTGGGATCGCGAGACAGGCGAAGCAATTTACAATGCTATCGTCTGGCAAGATAGACGCACCGCCTCGTTATGTGAAGCGTTACAAGAAGAGGGACATCTTGCTTTTGTGACTGAACGGTCTGGCTTGCTTCTCGACCCCTATTTCAGTGCAACGAAAGCCGCTTGGATTTTGGACCATGTAGATGGTGCCAGAGCACGTGCTGAGGCTGGCGAGCTTTGTTTTGGCACTGTTGATAGTTTTTTGATTTGGCATCTGACAAAGGGTCAGAAACACGTGACAGATGCCACCAATGCAAGCCGCACCAATCTATATAACATTGCGGAGCATAAGTGGGATGAGGGTCTATGCGAGCTCTTCAGAGTCCCACAATCCCTATTACCAGAGGTGAAAGATTGCGCCGCAGATTTTGGTCAAACAGACCCGTCTTTCTTTGGCAGCTCCTATCCCATTTGCGGTGTAGCTGGTGACCAGCAGGCGGCAACAATTGGGCAGGCATGCTTTGCTGAAGGCGCGATTAAATCAACTTATGGCACTGGCTGTTTTATGCTGGCCAATACGGGGGCAAACCGCCTTCATTCGCAGAATAAATTACTCTCTACTATCGCGTATCAAATTGATGGGCAGGCCACTTACGGGCTGGAGGGGTCTATCTTTATCTCTGGCGCTATTATTCAATGGCTTCGCGATGGCTTACATCTATTAGCGAATGCCACTGAAAGTGAGGCTATGGCCACATCCCTTGCAGGCAATGAGGGTGTCTATATGGTGCCAGCTTTAACAGGGCTTGGCGCCCCTCATTGGGCACCTCACGCCAGAGGCGCCATCTATGGTATTACAAGAGATACGGGGCCAGCCCATTTTGCGCGCGCGGCGTTGGAGTCAGTCGCGTATCAAACTCATGACCTCATCGCAGCGATGGCAGGTGATGGCATTGACTGCAAAGGGTTGAAAGTTGATGGTGGTATGGTTGCCAATAATTGGCTCATGCAATTCATGGCTGATATTTTGGACCAACCTATTGCACGCCCTGTTATCGCAGAAACCACGGCCCTTGGGGTTGCGATGCTTACCATGTTGCAGCTAGGTCATGTCTCATCTCTTTCAGACTTAGAAGAGATTTGGCAGTTAGATGCCGACTTTGCCCCTGCCATGCCAGATGAAGAACGATCTCATCTCATTGCCGGGTGGCAACAAGCTGTTACCCGCACATTGCGCTAACTAGTATCGCAAGCTGGGGCGACCTTAGGCATCATCAATCAAATTGATGCCTGCGTGCCTCATCGCTGAGATTTGGGCGGCGAGCGAGCCATCAAGGTCAATCGCTCTGCATCCCCGCAAATCAACCGTTACCTCATAGCCTAGTCGCGCCGCATCAAGGGCGGAGTAGGCCACGCAATAATCTGTGGCAAGACCGACAAGGGTGACCGCACCAATATGATGCGACTGCAAATAGCCATGCAGCCCTGTTGTCGTTTGGTGATCATTTTCAAAAAACGCCGAATAGGAATCTAATGCTGGGTTCATTCCTTTCCGAAGTATGAGCTGCGCGGCATCACTCATTAACGCCGGATGGAAAGCCGCACCGTTTGAGCCTTGCACACAATGGTCTGGCCATAGCGTTTGTTGTCCATAGGGCATCGTCACCATTGAAAATGGCCCTTGCCCGTCATGCTGACTAGCAAAGGAGCTATGATCGGCGGGATGCCAGTCTTGACTTAGAATCACAAGTTCAGATGCCTGCCTGGCATCAGCAATCGCGCGATTAACGAAAGGCAGAATCGAATCACCCTCTGCCACAGCTAGCGCGCCACCAGGGCAGAAATCATTTTGTACATCAATGACCAGAAGGGCTTTGCTGTTTGTCATATCCCACTCATTTTTTCATCATTCAAAAGGTTATTTCAAAACATTTGCCTAACCAAATGCGAACAACGGGCGCCTTTTTGCAGTCCCCCTTAAGGATGACATAGCATGAAAACCTGGTTAAATCTGCCGAAATTGCCGCTTTTTTGCCATGAAGATGTCAAAATCACATACCATGATTTTCATTATAAAAGTAACTTGGCATTTATTTTCAGAAGGCTGTTGATTTTAGACCGCCATTCATGCTTACACTATTGGTCGGTATGGGGACATTTACTTTCCCCAAATCACTGCTTTAATTTAAGCATAACTTTTTAAGTCCTTTAGGGAGGAGACAATGAAAAAGTTTTTAATGAGCGTAGCTGCTGTTGGTGTTTCACTAACAATGGCAAATGCTGCAAAAGCTGATTGCGGCGATATTTCTATCGCTGAATGGAACTGGGCATCAGGTGAATTGATGGCCAACGTTGACAAGATTATTCTTGAAGAAGGATATGGCTGTAACGTTGAGTTGGTTCCAGGCGCAACAACAACAACATTTGCGTCAATGAATGAAAAAGGCCAGCCAGACATCGCTGGTGAATTGTGGATTAACGCTGTGCGCGAACCACTATTCGCAGCTATGGATGAAGGCCGTTTGCATTCCGTAAATGATGGCCCAATCACACAGCTTGGTGAAGGCTGGTGGGTTCCACCACACACAGCTGAAAAGCACCCAGAAATCGTGACAGACATCAATGAGCTATTGTCTCGTCCTGATCTTTTCCCACACCCTGAAGATCCATCAAAGGGTGCATTCGTTGGTTGTCCAGCAGGTTGGGGTTGTCAGTTGGCAAACGCAAACCTATACCGCGCCTTCGAAATGGAAAAGAAGGGCTGGCTCTTGGTTGATCCAGGTTCAGCTGCTGGTCTAGACGGTTCAATGGCTAAAGCTGTTGAGCGTGGCGAAAACTGGCTAGGTTACTACTGGTCACCAACTGCGATGATCGGTAAGTTCGGCATGGTTCCCGTTGATATGGGCGAATGGGCCGGTGCAGAAAACTGGGATGGTTGTATCGTGAAGGCTGAGCAGGATTGTGACGATCCAAAGCCATCATCATGGACACACTCAGAAGTACACACAGTTATCACAGATGCCTTTAAGTCAAAGGGCGGTGTTGCTGTTGACTATTTGTCAAACCGTGTATTCCCAGGTCCTGTCATGAACGGCATGCTCGTCTATATGGGCGACAACCAAGCCGGTGGTGCAGATGCTGCTCTTGAGTTCTTGATCCAGCATGAAGACCTATGGACAACATGGGTATCAGCTGACGCAGCTGCAAAGATTAAGAAGAGCCTATAATCTTTGACCTAAGATAAGTGGGGCCTGTCAGCTGACTGACAGGCCCTTTTTAACGAAATTATGAAGTAGGAATAATTATGGACTTCCTAGAAGATTTCCCAAGCATGGGGCGAGGCGACCTCCGCGATTTTAAAAAGGCAGTAGATGCTGGCTTCCGGGGTTTTTCGCGTGAATATGGTGAAGCACTTGAAACATTTTTCGAGCCGCTTCTGTTTTTTATGGTGTGGTTTGAAAAACTACTCACAAACACGCCATGGCCCGTCATTCTCGTTGTTATTGGCGCTTTGGCATGGATTGGGTCACGTAACTGGCGCTTAACAGCTGGTTCTGTTGTCGCATTTGCTGTTATCGGCTATTTCGGCATGTGGGAAGACACGATGGCAACGTTGGCAATTATTTCAGTTGCTACGATCGTCTGTATCGCCGTTGGTATTCCTTTTGGTATTTTGATGGCGCGCTCAGACAGAGCGCAGTCTGTTATCACGCCGGTTCTAGACGTGATGCAGACTATCCCATCCTTTGTTTATTTGATCCCTGTTGTGATGCTTCTTGGTATCGGTAAAGTACCTGGCCTATTGGCTGTATGTATTTATGCCTTGCCGCCAATTGTGCGCCTCACCAACCTCGGTATTCGCCTTGTGGATGCTGAAGTTATGGAAGCGGCTCACGCGTTCGGTGCCAATTATAAGCAACGTTTGTGGGGGGTTCAGGTACCATTGGCGCTGCCAAACATTTTTGCTGGTGTGAACCAGACAATCATGATGGCCTTGGCGATGGTTGTGATTGCCTCAATGATTGGCGTGAAGGGACTTGGCGTACCAGTGTTGCGCGCAATTTCGAACCAGTATTTGGCACTTGGCTTGATGAATGGTTTGGCCATTGTTGCCGTCGCTATTATCTTTGACCGTGTGTCACAACAATATGGTAAGCGCTTGCAGAAGCATCGCGAAGGGGGCCATGGTGTCTGATATTAAAGTTTCCATTAAGAACCTGTATAAGATTTTTGGTCCTAACCCAGCCTCTGTTCTAGATCAGGCAAAAGCTGGTGTATCAAAGGCAGATCTTCTTGAACAACACGGTCACGTATTGGGCTTGAAAGATGTGAATATTGATATCAAGGCACGTGGTATTCAAGTGATTATGGGGCTCTCAGGCTCTGGTAAATCAACTTTGATTCGTCACATTAACCGTCTCATCGAGCCAACAGCTGGTGAGATTGTGATTGACGGCCAAGACGTGCTGGCTATGAGCGATGAAGAATTACTTAACTTCCGCCGTTTCAAAGCCTCAATGGTGTTCCAGAAGTTCGCGCTTCTCCCACACCGCACAGTGGCAGATAACGCCGCTTACGGTCTGATGATCCAAGGTATTGAGAAGAAAGAAGCACTTGAACGCTCTCAGCGTTGGGTTGAACGTGTAGGTTTGGCTGGTTTTGAAAACCACTATCCCGCACAGCTATCAGGCGGCATGCAGCAGCGTGTTGGCTTGGCCCGTGCTTTGGCAACTGATGCAGAAATCCTACTTATGGACGAAGCCTTCTCTGCGCTTGACCCGCTTATCAGAACAGACATGCAAGATGTGTTGCTCGATCTGCAAAGCGAATTGCACAAGACTATCATCTTCATCACGCATGATTTGGATGAAGCCTTACGCATCGGGGATGACATTGCCATCCTTCGTGATGGTGCTGTTATTCAGCAAGGCTCACCTCAAGAGATTGTGTTGAACCCAGCCGATGATTACGTGGCCGACTTCATCCAAGATATTAACCGAGCACGCGTTCTTGAAGTGCGCTCTGTTATGGATAGCAAGAAGCCACGGTCTGGTGCGAAGGTGGAATCAAACACCATCATTGAAGATGCGCTTCAAGCCATTAAGGATAATGAAGGGAAGCCATTGATTGTCACAGAAGACGGCAAAGCTGTTGGGTCTGTTACAATTGAAGCGATGATTGATGCGATTGCACGTCCAGAGAAGGATGGCGAACGTAACCCAGCCTATCGCTAAGGGCATCGTTCCAAATAATTGAAGGCAGCCTAAGGGCTGCCTTTTTTTATGCGCGCATTGCTTTCGTCCAATGATAGCGGCACAAGGATATATATTTATCATTCCCGCCAATCTCTACCTGTGCGCCTTCTTGTATGATATCGCCTGCCTCTGTCTGACGTACCACCATGGTTGCTTTGCGCCCACAATGACAAATAGTTCTGATTTCCCGCAAATTATCTGCAATCGCAAGCAGCCGCGCGGAGCCTGGGAATAGATTGCCTTGGAAATCCGTCCGCAAGCCATAACACATCACAGGGATATTCAGCTCATCGGCTATCTTCGCACATTGCCAGACTTGCGCCTCTGATAAGAATTGTGCTTCATCGACTAACACACAGGATAACGCTGTTTCCTTATGCTGTGTTGACACCACAGCAAAGATATCTGTATCAGCGCCAAATGTTGCTGCTTGCGATGATAAGCCAATACGCGATGCAATGACGCCTGCCCCTGCCCTATCATCTAATTGAGCCGTGAGGAGAAGGGTATCCATGCCTCGCTCATTATAATTATGAGAGGCTTGCAATAAGATTGTTGTCTTGCCAGCATTCATTGCTGAATATGAAAAATATAACTTTGCCATAACCTCATCATCCCAAACGGTTACCTATCGACCCATTTTCTTATATCATGTAACTGTATTTGAAGAAGCCACTTATGATGTGACATGAGGACAGATTGATATGACACAGTGCCAAATTCTTGACCATCCACTCATCACCCATAAATTGGCTATTTTGCGAGATAAAGACACAGGAGCCGCACATTTTAAGGCAACGCTCGCCTCGCTAACAGCTGTAATGAGCCATGCCGTCTTTGCTCATCTAGCAACAAAAGAGGTCACTATCGAGACGCCTTTGGAGGGTATGACCACTCAGAAACTGGCGAAACCTCCTGTTCTAGTCTCTATCTTGCGTGCTGGCAACGGCATGGCTGATAGCTTTTTTGCCATTTGCCCAGAGGCTTCCATGGCTCACATAGGGGCGCAACGAGACCCTGGAACGCATCTCCCTGAATTTTACTATGAGAAATATCCCGCTGACCTTGCGGAAAGACAGGCCGTTTTAATCGACCCCATGCTCGCCACAGGCGGGTCTGCTATTATGGCTGCTGATAGGCTAAAGGAAAAAGGGGTGCAGGATATCGTCTTTACCTGCCTTGTTGCTGCCCCTGAAGGCATCGCAGCCTTTCATGAAGCGCATCCCAATATTCCCATTATCACAGCGGCGCTTGACCGTGAGTTAAATGAGCATTGCTATATCTTGCCTGGACTTGGGGATGCAGGCGACCGGATCTTTAACACCTAAGAGGTAGAAACGCCTCTAGCGGAGATTATCTGGCCCAAAACTGTCAGGGAGCAACTCCTCCATCTGGTAGCTTTTGCGCAGCCCCTCTTCACCGCAGACTAGGATTTCAGTTTGCGCTGTTGCAAATTCGCGAATCCGCTGGCGGCAGCCACCACAAGGAGTGCAAAGCACATCACCTCGCCCTGCAACTGCGATCTGCATGATGTGCTTACCACCGGCCATAATCATGGCGGCAATCGCCCCCGCTTCTGCACAGGCGCCTTGTGGATAGGCCGCATTCTCAACATTCACACCCTGATGAATATGGCCATTCTCATCCAAAATCGCTGCCCCCACCTGAAATTGTGAATATGGGGCATAAGCCTGTGGCATGGCCGCAAGCGCGGCTGTAATTAGATCATCTTTCTTTGACATAAGGCACCCCAATGGCCTTTGGCGGCGTTGCTGTGCCGATAAAGCCTGCTAGCAAGACAACTGTCATAATATAAGGCAATGCCAGGATGAGGTCAGTTGAAACCTCGCCAATATAGGGCAAGGAGACCCCCTGCAAACGAGCGGCCAGCGCATCCAAAA
The DNA here is from genome assembly GCA_937924895.1 of uncultured Alphaproteobacteria bacterium. Taxonomy (GTDB): domain Bacteria; phylum Pseudomonadota; class Alphaproteobacteria; order Puniceispirillales; family Puniceispirillaceae; genus UBA685. The sequence continues at coordinate 43,263 of CALEYP010000096.1, read as the reverse complement.
AGCCAAACATGAGACATGCCAATAATGCCGGACCTGGCCGCCATTTCCCAAAGATCATTGCTGCCAAGGCAATATAGCCTTTCCCCGCTGTCATCTCACGGATAAATCCAGCGCCATGTGCCGTAGACAAATACGCCCCCGCAATACCAGTCAAAAGCCCCGCCAAGAGCACCGCTTGAAAGCGCATCGACGACACAGAAATACCAGCTGAATCGATCGCTTCAGGCTTTTCACCCACAGCGCGCAACCGCAACCCAAAGGATGTTTTAAACACCACATAATAGGTGATAGCCACCGCTGCAAAAGCCAACCATACGAGGATGTTATGGCCTGATATAATCTCTTTATAAATAGGGCCAATAAAGGGAATATGCGCGCCTATCCAATCGGCAAAAGGCAATTGTAATGAGCCAAAACGCTCCCCCTTACCAAGCAATGGTGTTTGCCCCCCACGGGCAAAGATGGCAATGCCCAGCGTCACAGTCAGCCCTGAGGCTAGAATATTGATCGCAAGCCCCGAAATCACCTGATTGCCCTTATGCGTAATACAGGCAAAGCCATGAAGTAGGCTCAACGCCAAAGAAGTTAGGATCGCAACGCCAAGCCCCGCCCATGGTGAGCCTGTAACAGCCGCCACAGACGCCGCGGCAAAGGCAGCCATCAACATCTTACCTTCAAGTGAAATATCGATGATCCCCGCACGCTCTGAGAAGATACCAGCCATGGCACATAGGATTAAGGGCGTTGCCACCCGCAAGGTGGCATCAATGGTGAGGATGAATTGTAGCCATAAATCAGCCATCAATGCCTCCCTTCACACTTGCCGCGCCATCAGAGGGTTGCAGCAAGCGCGCAAATATCTTCTGCAAGGCGGGATTGAACATATAAGCCAACGCCCCTGAGAAGAGGATAATAAGACCTTGGATCATAACCACCATTTCACGGGTGATTGTTTGAAATTCAAAATCAAGCTCAGCACCACCTTGATAAAGGGCGCCAAAAAGCAGGCTCGCAAAAATAATGCCAACGGGGTGGTTCCGCCCCATCAATGCGACCGCAATACCTGTAAAACCATAGCCGGCGGTGAAGTTTAGAATCACGCGATGCTGCACGCCTAAAATTTCATTCAACGCCATCAAGCCCGCAAGCCCGCCTGAGATCGCCATTGTAATGATGATGATACGAGCCGGCTGATGCCCGCCATAAATAGCCGCCCGCTCGGAAAACCCTGTGGCACGGATGGCATAGCCCAATCGTGTCCGCCAAATCAAAACCCACACACCTGCACAGCAGAGCAACGCGACCACAAAGGATAAATTCAAAGGAGAATTGGCGATCTTCCAACCAAAATATTCAGCAATCGTATGAATTTTAGCGAGCGAAACATCATCAGCGAATGACCGTGTTTCAGGGGACATTTGCCCTGGTGCGATGAGCATACCAGCCAGCAGCCACACCATGATGGAGGCAGCGATAAAATTGAACATGATGGTCGTAATCACAATATGGCTACCTCTTTTGGCTTGCAGGTAGCCTGGGATAGCCCCCCAAATCCCGCCAAAAAGAAAGGCACCACCTATGGCAATCAACACCACCAGATAGGCTGGTAGTGAGGTATCTAACAGCAAAGCCACAAGACCAATGGCAAGCCCGCCCATCGCGGCTTGTCCCTCGCCGCCAATATTAAATAGCAGCGCATGAAAAGCGACGGCAACTGCAAGGCCGGTAAAGATAAAATTGGTGGTATAAAACAGCGTATAACCAAGAGCACCCTTATAATAAAAGGCGCCTTTTATCATCACGCCAAGGGCATGAAACGGATTTTCACCAATGGCCGCAATGATAATGCCAGACACGACAAAGGCGGCCAGTAAATTAACCAATGGCAAAATCACAATATCAATGAGGCGAGCCCATCTTGCTTCTGTCATGAGGCGTGCCTTTCATCAATCCCTGCCATCATTAACCCTAATTGAGTCTCATCGGCATCTTCGGCATCAACTGTGCCAACAATCTCGCCATTATTCATCACCATGATGCGATCGGACAGGCTCAAAATCTCGTCCAATTCAACAGAGACGAGCAAAATAGCGCACCCTTCATCTCGCAGTTCCACAAGCTGTTTATGGATAAATTCAATCGCGCCGATATCAACCCCTCTTGTTGGTTGTCCGACAAGCAGGATATCAGGCGATTTCGAAATTTCCCGCGCCAAAACAATCTTTTGCTGATTGCCGCCAGAAAAGAGACTTGATTTCAAATGCGGGTTGGCAGGCCGTACATCAAAGTGAGCCATCAGTTTGCGACACTGCGCAGCAATCCGGCGCGGGCTCAACCAAAAGGAGGTGCCAAGCGCGCTATCATCTTCATATCCCAAGATAGCCGATTCAGCCGCCTGAAACGGTAATACCATCCCCACAGCGTGGCGGTCCTCTGGCACATGGGCAAGGCCTATATCACGCATTTCTGCGGGGTTACTTGGGGCCTCAGCGGATACTAAACGGTCTTTCACGCGTACGGTGCCCGCTTGCGGTGCTGTGATGCCCGCAAGGATATTTAATAATTCAGACTGACCATTCCCAGACACGCCAGCCACGCCTAAAATCTCACCTGCTCGCACATCGAATGAGACGTCACGCAAACGAGGTGCGCCCGTAGCATCATGGTAACTAAGCCCCTCAACAGTCAGGCGCGTCTCACCCGCCTTTGCCGGTGCTTTATCAAGCTGCAACAACACAGACCGACCAACCATCAACTCTGCCAAAGCAGCAGGGTTTGTCTCAGCTGTTTTGCGATGCGCGACCATTTCGCCTTGACGCATGACTGACACATTATCGGTAATCGCCATAATCTCGCGCAATTTATGTGTGATAAGCAAGATTGTGACCCCTTGCGCACGCAATGTGCGTAAAATGGCAAAAAGCTGGTCAGTTTCTTGCGGTGTTAGCACCCCTGTTGGCTCATCCAAAATCAGGATATCCGCCCCGCGATACAGCGCTTTAAGAATTTCAATTCGCTGTTGCAGACCAACCGCTAGTTCACCAACAGGTACGTCAAGCGGTACATCAAGCCCATAATCTGCGGCAAGCTGTTCAAGCTTTTGACGCCCCACTTCCAGAGACGGGCCTAATGTCACCTCAGCCTCATAGCCTAATATGACATTTTCAAGGGCAGTGAAATTTGGCACGAGCATGAAATGCTGATGCACCATCCCGATGCCAGCAGCGATTGCATCTGATGAGGTGCGAATGGTAGCTAGGGCGCCATTAATCATCATAGTGCCGCTATCAGCTTGATAGAACCCGTAAAGAATAGAGACCAAGGTCGATTTACCAGCACCATTCTCGCCGATAATGCCGTGAATCGTGCCCTTCTCTACCGACAGATCTACATGACGATTGGCCTGCACAGGGCCGAAGCGTTTGCAAATATTTTCTAATCTAATGGAAAACGGCGGATGACCGCCGTTTTCTGAATGTGTCAAATCTGACATATAGCTGACCTTAGTAAGGGCAGTTTGAGTCTGTTAGATAGTCATGCACTTTCACTTTACCTGATAGGATATCAGCTTCAGCTGCATCGATAGCAGCTTTGATATCGGCTGTGATAAGTGATGCGTTATTCTCGTCCAACGCCCATCCAACGCCGCCTTCAGCAACACCAAGGATCTGAACGCCTGCTGTAAAGGCATCATTCTTTGCATCCATGAATGTGTTGTAGGCTGCCACGTCAACGCGCTTCAACATTGATGTCAAAACTGAGCCAGGCGCCAAACCATTTTGGTTTGAATCAACACCAATGGCTAGCTTGCCTGCATCAGCAGCGGCCTGGATAACACCGCCGCCTGTGCCGCCAGCAGCGTGATAAACCACGTCTGCGCCACGGTCAATTTGGCTACGTGTTAGCTCAGCACCTTTTGCTGGATCATTCCACGCTGATGGTGTTGTGCCTGTCATGTTTTGATAGACTTCGATATTGGCGTTAACTGACTTTGCGCCGCCAACGTAACCACATGCAAATTTGCTGATGAGCGGAATATCCATACCACCGATAAAGCCAACTTTGCCTGTTTTTGATGCTTTCGCAGCGGCAACACCAACAAGATATGAGCCTTCATGCTCTTTAAAGGCATATTGACGCAAATTCGCGCCATCTAGCCATGATACGTCAATGATTGAGAATTGTGTATCTGGGAATTCAGCTGAGACCTTTGCAATCGCATCTGCTTGTGCAAAACCAACACCCAAAATCACAGTCGCACCACGCTCAGCCATACGACGCATCGCTTGCTCACGCTGTGTTTCGTTTGTGACTTCGAATTCCATCACTTCAATGCCAGTTTCATCTTGGAAACGCTTTACGCCGTTCCAAACACCTTCATTGAATGATTTATCGAATTTACCACCCATATCATAAATGACAGCTGGCTTCACATCAGCTGCTTGCGCTGTGGCTGACAGCGCAACAGCACCGGCAAGTACAGCCATTGATTTCAACAGTTTCCTCATGTTCCTCACTCCTCAAGGTTATTTGAGGCCGATTTCTCTCAGCCTTTGTTGCAGATAGTCACCTGCGCTTATATCTTTATCCAACATGACGTCTGGACGCGGATGTAAAAAGATGGGCATAGAATAGCGCGATTGGTTGAGCTGTGCATCAGGATTCACCACCCGATGGGTTGTAGAGGGAAAATAATTCGCGCTCGCTCGTGCCAACATGTCCCCATTATTGATGGTTATCATACCCGCATCACATGACACATCATGCCAATTTCCTTGGCTATCCTTGGCCTGCAGACCGGGTTGAGAGCCTGCTAACAACAAGGTGATTAAGTTAATGTCCTCATGCGCTGCTGCGCGAATGGCGCCTTCTTCGGCATCTTCTTCCACCGGTGGATAATGGAGAATGCGTAATAAAGATTGAGCTGATTCGGCCATCATCTCATTGAGTGGCATTGTGAATTGTGATTTCACCTCTTCAGGGGTCATTGCTTGCAACCAGCCCAACAATTCCACACCTAAATTTGTCAAATCACTATGCAAGGCTCTTGTCTCTGCGTCGAGCGCAGGCGGAACACGGCCCCAGCTATAAACATGATAAAATTCTTTTAAATCTTTTACCGTCTGACCTTTGGCATGCTCTGAGCGGAAGGGAAAATACCCATCCTGATTCTCAGGATCACGCAGCCAATCATGCTTCTCTTCAGAGGCAAAAAAATCCCCCCACATCTCGTAGAAAGCGGCAATCCTTTCAGGTGTAATGGGATGATGGCTAAGAACCGCAAATCCTGTATTATGCAGAGACCTTGTTAAGGCTTCTTGTGCATGCTCTGAGCGATAATCCACGGTTTCAACATTCATGTCTGCCTCCTTATTGGCTACGGCGCGCCTTTGACGCATCTGCTTTCGCAGAGCGTGAAAGATACAAGCCTTTGACTTTCTCTACATTCACCCCAACGGCAATTTTCGTCGGCGTGCGTGACAAAGAGCTATCAGGGACGGTCTGTCCAATTTCTTCCCCATCACATAGTACCGCAATGGGCTCATGACGATAATCAAATAATTCAGGGTTGGTAATTGCAATAATAGCTGACGGGTCATGCAACACACAGACCTCTTCTCCCAATACGGAATGATAAAAGCGCGTATAGAATTGCGAGATATCAAGGATAAATTGCCCAATTTTGGGGCTGCCATCAGCAATGAGTTTATAGTCATCCTCACTGCACGTCACCTGACTGGTGACATCAAGACCAATCATTACCACTTCCCAATCAGCAGCAAACACAATCTCTGCGGCATGGGGATCATTCCAGATATTGGCTTCGGCAAACGCTGTTACATTACCAGGCACAAAGGCCGCCCCACCCATAATGACAACTGATTTCACAACTTTCACCAGATCGGGGTCGCGCTGCAAGGCGATGGCAATATTTGTCAATGGCCCCACTGGGCACAGCGTAATTTCACCAGGATGAGACCGGCACATATGGATGATATAATCTGCGGCATCCAACTCATGGGCGGCACCTACTGGCGTCTGCGCCCCCAAATCACCAAAACCTTCATCACCATGAACATAATAGCTCGGCTCATTCGGCGCCTGAACAAGTGGCTGAGACGCCCCTGAGGCAACATCACAATGATAATGGGCAGATTCCGCCAACCATAGGGCATTTCTCGTAGCTTGCTCTTGGTTCACATTGCCGAAAATGCACGTCAACCCAACCACCTCAATCTGCGGATCGGCAAAGGCCAGATGAATGGCCATCGCATCATCAATGCCAGGGTCCGTATCAATAATTATTTTATGTTTATCACTCATATTTAATCTCTTGTCTCAAAGATGGTTTCCTCCACCTCCTGAAGCGTTGGAATCACGTCTGCGGTGCCAAATCTTGTCACTTGAAGGGCCGCAGCTTTACCAGCAAGCGCCATCGCATCCTGCAAAGATGCCCCTTGCGATAGCTGGCCCAATACATAGCCGAGATAAGTATCACCAGCCCCCGTGCTATCGACAGCTTTCACAGGGTAAGCTGGCTGATGAAAGGCCCCATCTTGGCCAAAATAATCAGCCCCCTCTTTCCCCTTAGTGATGATTAAATGAGGCAATCCCCACTTATCTGGCGTTTTGCCAAGGGCTGTTGCAATTTCATCTGCTTCTCCCTCATTCACGATCAATAAATCAATGAGTGGCAACAGGGCTAATACATTATCTTTGACAAAAGGCGCGGCTGAATAACATAAGGACAGACCCTTTTCTTTGGCGCGTTTCAAAAAGGGGACGGCCAAGGCGGTCTCATTTTGCGCCAATGCCCAATCACCAGCTGACGCCCCATCTAAGGCGTTTTCAAGCTGTGTTTCTGTGATAGCCTGATTGGCCCCTGGCATGAGAATGATATGATTTTCGCCTGTATCCTCATCAACAACAATGATGGCATGACCGGTTGGCACGTCACCTTGGGTGATGGTGGTACAATCAACTGCTGACGCGTCTAATAATGTGAGTATATCAGCATCTTTGTGGTGGATTTGCCCAATATGCCGAATGGCAGCGCCTGCCCTAGCACATGCGACTGATTGATTGGCCCCTTTCCCACCTAGACCAACTTGGAAATCTGTTGCAGCAAGGGTTTCGCCTGGCATCGGCAGATGCGGCGCTTTGTAGAAATAATCAATATTAATGGAGCCAAGATTATAAATCATATCAGTCTATCCATGAGGCATCTTATCCCTCATGTTACTGAAAAGTAACGTATGGTTTCAATAAAAACCATCCATCCTAGCCCTGCTTTTCAAAAATAACTACCGCAGTTTTTGGGCTGTACGACGTGCCCGCTTCTCAGCACGTGCCGCCTGCAATTCGTCTAATTGTCCCATGGCAAGGCAATTAGGACAGACACAAGTGCCATCCAATTTAAATTGCGGCCTGATATTTGGACTTGTATTACACCAACACTCACCGGGATCGCCTGTGCGGCATGTAAAATCTGCCCCACATTCTGCACAAATCAAGGCTTCATTGCGTGGTTTACTTGCCGCCTCTGCTAATAAGCGACTGGTTTCTTTGTCTGTCTCAGATTGTGTCATCTCCGTCCCCCCTTTAGATGCGCTAATCTGTTATCTGCTAGGCGCCGCCATTTGCCTCTGACCACGTAATCGGGTCATTTAAAAAGGCCTCGACGCGAGCGACCCTCTCATCACTATAGGCCGGGTCCGCCTTAATCGCGGCCAACACATCCCACCATGTTGCGAGATAATGCAGGCTTACATTCTCTGATGCTAAATTGGCTAAGGCATCTTTGAAAATATCGTAATAGAAAATCACAAAAATATGATTCACCTCAGCGCCAGCCGTCCGAATAGCATTGATGAAATTCAGTTTTGACCCGCCATCTGTGGCCAAATCTTCAACCAATAAGATGTGCTGACCTTCTTCAATCAAACCTTCAATCTGTGCATCGCGACCAAATCCCTTTGGCTTTTTACGAATATATTGCATCGGCTTATTCATCTCGTCTGACATCCAAGCAGCGAAAGGAATACCAGCGGTCTCGCCCCCTGCCACGGCATCATAAGGCGCATCAGATGATATGTCTGCCATCATCTTTGCCCCTTCAGCCATGAGGAACCGGCGGATTTCAGGAAATGAGATAATCTTGCGGCAATCAATATAAACAGGGCTAGCCTTGCCAGATGTAAAGATAAACGGCTTATCCTCTGAAATGTGAACTGCTTTAATATCGAGCAACATTTGCGCGACTTTTTGCCCTGTCGTCATCTTCATTCCCCATTTTGTTCTGCTCTGGCAGATCTATACGTCATATGTTTGCAGATCTAACGTAAATTCACGATGAAATCTATGACTTTATCTGGCGTCTCCCAGCGGAGAGGACAGCTAATTAGCGGGGGTTTCGACGCATCAACCGCGCCCCTGCAATCACCCCAATCGCAATCGTCACAATCATTAATGTTGCAATAGCATTGATCTCTGGCGTGACGCCAAGCCGGACTTTTGAGAATATCACAATGGGTAGGGTCGAAGAGCCTGGCCCGCTGACAAATGAGGCAATGACCAAATCATCAAAGCTTAACGTAAAGGTCAAAAGCCAAGCAGAAATAATAGCAGGCGCAATGATGGGCAAGGTGATGGTCATGAAAATATAAGGCTGACGCGCGCCTAAATCCATGGCTGCCTCTTCTAAGGAGCGATCGAATTGACGCAATCGTGCTTGGATCACCACGGCGGCAAAACACATCCCAAACGTCGCATGGGCGATGATGATGGTATCAAGGCCGCGCCCGGCGGGCCAGCCCAGCACATTTTCCATGGCGATAAAGAGCAATAATAATGATAAGCCCATAACCACTTCAGGGATCACCAACGGGGCAGAGGCAAGGGCAGAAAGCAGCAGCCTGCCTTTAAATTTACCAAAGCGCACAAAGGCAATCGCAATGAACACCCCAAAAAGGGTTGATAGGCTCGCTGCAATGCCAGCAATTAATAATGATTTTGAAAGTGCGGCCAACAATTGGTCATTTTGCAAAAGCGCGCCATACCATTTAAATGAAAAGCCAGCCCAGACAGATGCTAATTTCCCCGCATTAAAGCTAAAGGCCATCATCACCAAAGCTGGAATGTAAAGAAGCGCAAATCCCATCAGCCCAAGGATAATAAAAAGGCGCGGCACAGCTCTGATCATACCTGCTCTCCCTCTCTATCATCACCGCGATCAATATAGCGCATATAGATAATGGGGCCGGTGACAATCACCATCAAAATGAGCGCGATAGCTGCGGCAACAGGCCAATCACGATTGCGGAAAAATTCTGTCCACAACACCTTGCCAAGCATCACCTGGTCAGGGCCGCCCAACAAAGCGGGGATAACAAATTCCCCGACGGCAGGAATAAACACCAACAAACAACCCGCGATAATACCAGATAAGGAAAGCGGGATGGTTATCGTAAAGAAGATGGTAAAGCTGCTGGCCCCTAAATCAGAGGCGGCTTCATGCAGGGAATGATCAAGACGCGTTAATGTAGCATAGAGCGGCAGGATCATTAGCGGCAAATAGGTAAGCAACATTCCAAGATAGACAGATAAGTCTGTTTGCATCATTGGAATTGGCGTATCAATCACGCCTAACCACAAGAGCATCCCATTCACAAAACCATTGGGATTTAACAACCCGATAAGCGCATACATACGCAATAAGCTCGATGTCCAAAAAGGCAACAACACCAAAATCAATAGGATATGACGCATATCATCAGGCGAACGCGCAATCCAATAGGCCATAGGATAGGCAAAGAATAGGCAAAATAAGGTGGAGAAAAATGCTATCCGTAAGGAATTCAGCGCCGGTCCTAAATAATCTTCATAAAAATCATAGATCAGCTGGTAATTGCCAAGGGTAAAATTGGTAAAAAAGCCGTCCTCGCCAAATCCCCATAATGGTTTAAATGGCGGAATGCCGCGCCGCGCCTCTGTGAATGAGACTTGTGCCATCTCCAAAAGCGGAAACATGAAAAAAAGCATCAGCCATAAAAGCGGCAAGCCGATGATAAACCATTTGCCATAATGATAAAAAAGCCGCTGTATCTGCTCCCCCATGGCAGGCTACCTAGCCTCAGCAGGAAGCAAAATCGCATCCTTGGGATCAAAAGAGGCTACAACCTCTTCATCCCATGTGAAATCAGCTTCGGCCCGCCGCCGATTCGACAACATAATTTTTAACATTTCGCCAGATTTGGTGCGGGCACGCACATGTGTCACAGCGCCGAGATATCCCATTTCTTCAATGATAACATTAAGCTGGTTTGGCCCTGCGGCCTGACCGCGAGACAAGGTAATTTTCTCTGGACGCAAGGCACATATCACATCATCGCCAATACTAATCCCCTCACGTGCCAAGGCGGTAATATCGCAAGAGCCTGTGGCAGAGACTTTGCCATCTGCAATCTTCGTAATCGTCGCTGGCAGAAAGCTAACCGAGCCAAGGAAGCTCGCAATAAACTGATTAGCTGGCGCTTCATATAAAGTCTTTGGCGCCGCCACCTGAACCAAGCGCCCCGCATCCATCACACCAATATCAGATGCCAGAGACATCGCCTCTTCTTGGTCATGTGTGACAACCACAAAAGTCGTACCTAATTTTTCTTGGATATTCACTAATTCAAACTGCGTATCTTCGCGAAGCTTCTTGTCCAAGGCAGCGAGCGGCTCATCCAAAAGTAGTAATTTTGGATTACGCGCTAAGGCACGGGCTAGCGCCACACGTTGTTTTTGCCCGCCAGATAGCTGGTCTGGTTTGCGGTTTTCAAACCCTTCTAGTCGCACGAGCCGCAACATTTCTGTAATACGCTCTTCATAGGCCGCACCGCTGATACCCGCACGACGCAACCCATAGCCGATATTACGTGCGACTGACATATGCGGGAACAGCGCATAATTTTGAAACATGTAATTGACAGGTCTATCGGCAGGATGCACCTGATGCATATCCATACCATCGATTTTGATAGTACCAGAGCTAGGAGCTTCTAGGCCTGCTAGCATCCGTAACAAGGTGGTTTTACCACACCCAGATCCCCCCAACAAACAAAAGAGAGCCCCTTTTTCGATGGAAAGAGATAGGTTATCAACGGCAATGAAATCACCAAATTTCTTGGTGATTTCATTTATTTCGATAAAGGGCGCCATAGTTTGCCCCCCTTAGGCGCGGCTTAGTTACCTGCTGAGAAACGTGACCAAACGCGATTGATCACGCGGTCCGTTTTCGCATCATAGACTGGTACAACAAACAGATTCTTTTGCGCTTCTGCTGTTGGATAGATGCCAGGATGTTCCAAGATCTCAGGATCAATCATGTCATTTGCCGCATCGTTACCGCTGGCATACCAGACATAATTCACATTGTTAGCCGCAACATCAGCACGCATCATATAATCGATGAATTTATAAGCGTTATCGATATTTTTGGCATCAACAGGCAGCGCCATCATATCAAACCACATATTTGTGCCTTCATTCGGGATGTAATAATCAATCACTTGACCATTCTCAGCCTCTTCTGCGCGATAAGCAGCTTGGAACGCATCACCTGACCACATAATGGCAGCACAAAGATCGCCATTCGCCATATCATTGATTGATTGTGAAGAATGAATATAACGCAAGTGAGGGCGCACAGCATTCAACACTTCGCCAGCGGCTTGCAAATCAGCAGCATCTGTTGAGCGGCCATCTTTGCCAAGATATGCCATCACATTTGGCAAAACATCTGTCGGGGCATCCAAAATAGCAATGCCACAATCAGCCAATTGAGACGCATATTGTGGGTCAAGAACAAGGCTCCAGCTATCTGTTGGTGCGTCATCACCGAGGATCGCGGCTACCTTATCTACATTATAGGCAACACCTGTTGTGCCCCACATATAAACAACGCCAGAATTATCATCACCAACGGTCTGTTCAGCCTGCGCGGCTACGGCTTTGCTTTGATTGCCGAGATTAGCAAGACGGCTCAAATCAAGCTTTTGGTAAGCGCCTGATTCAAACCCGCGCGCAAGGAAATCAGCTGTAGGCACAACGAGATCATAGCCTGATGACCCTGCCAGCATCTTTGCTTCAAGCACTTCGTTAGAATCATACACATCATAGACAACTTTGATGCCTGTCTCTGCTTCAAAATTGGCAATGGTATCCTCAGCGATATAATCCGACCAATTATAAATATTTAACTCGCCTGAGGCATGGGCTGTTTGTGCGCCATAAAGACCTAGCAAAGCGGCAGACACAAGAGAAAGCTTCAGTGATTTCATAGGGGTTCCTCCTTTTTATTGGGCAATAACAGGCTCTGTCCATCGCCACAAATTTTGTCATGTCAGCTTAACGACAAAACGGTAATCTCTTCAATATAATTTATATCTTACCGCTGAAATTGTCTTAGTCAGACCGCACAACATCCCAATAAATCGGTGTCAGCGGGTCAAAGATTGTTACCGGCCCTTCTTCGGTATCGATGTGAGACCCGAACGAGACGGGCGCCTCATGACGCTGCAATGTGATCTGTGACTGATTGGCTGGCAATTTGTAAAAGGCGGGCCCATGCAAACTTGTGAAACCTTCTAATTTATCAAGTGCATCTTCTTGTTCAAATAATTGCGCAAGACAGGCCATTGTGTTGGCGCTTGTGAAAATACCGGCACAGCCACAAGATTGCAGCTTATTCGCATCGGTATGCGGGGCGGAATCAGTCCCTAAAAAGAAACGTGGATCACCAGAAATAGCGGCATCAACTAATGCGCGGCGATGAATTTCACGTTTGGCCACGGGCAAACAATAATAATGTGGTTTAATGCCACCGGCGAGATAAGCATTGCGGTTAATGAAAAGGTGATGCGTGGTAATTGTTGCGGCAAGCGCCCGGCTAGCCTCTTGCACATATTGTACCGCTTGCTTCGTCGTAATATGTTCAAACACAACACGCAATTCAGGCAGGCTGCGGCCCAGCGGGTCTAGGACACGGTCGATAAAAACAGCTTCTCTGTCAAAAATATCAATATCGGAATCAGTGACCTCGCCATGCACGCAAAGCGGCAAACCATGCTCTGCCATCACTTCGAGAACAGGCATAACATTCGCCATATTCCGCACCCCACTGCTAGAATTCGTCGTCGCGCCAGCTGGGTATAATTTCACCGCGCTAATGACACCCTGTTCAATCCCCGCTTTGACATCTTGCGGGTCAGTTTGTTCTGTTAAATAAAGCACCATCAAAGGCGTGAAATCAGCCCCCTCTGGCATGGCTGCTTGAATGCGGTCACGATAAGACAGCGCATCTGCAACAGTCACAACAGGCGGCACAAGATTCGGCATCACAATCGCACGCCCAAAATCACGTGCTGCATAAGGCAACACAGCCTCTAGCATAGCGCCATCACGTAAATGGAGGTGCCAATCATCTGGTCTTGTAAGTGAGATTTGCATCGCTTGCCCCTTTCGTCATGTGCCTGTCGCTTATGTAGCGCAAACCATGACCAAAGGGCAAGCGACGAGCTTATTGATTATCTGCGCCCATAATCGCATCAGATACCATATGGGCCGACACACAAGACAAGGTCCAGCCTAAGTGACCATGGCCTGTATTATAGAAAATGCCTTTGGCTTTGCCTGTCCCGATACGTGGCATCATATTTGGCATCATCGGGCGCAAACCGGCCCATGGCACCACATATTCGGTATTGATATCTGGGAAATTATGCTCCACCCATTTGGTGAGAGGTGCGATTCTATCTGCGCGAATATTATAGTTATAGCCGTTAAATTCAGCTGTACCTGCTACACGGAATCGATCTTCGCCAAGACGGGCTGTCACAATCTTCGCTCTATCATCAAGCAAGCTTACAAGCGGCGCGGCATTGCGTGACGTTTCATCCTGCAGATTCACAGTAATCGAATAGCCCTTCACAGGATAAATATTCACTCTATCACCAGCTTGCGCAGCAAAATCGCGGCTTCTCACGCCGGCGCAAATAACAACACCATCGAAGGCTTCAGTCACGATCTCACCTGCCCCATCCTTTGCCGTGATAACAGGCCCACCACTTTTCGGGTCCAAGGATTTGACCGTATGATTCCAATGAAAGGTTACACCTTTATCTGCACAGGCCTTTGCCAGGCCTGTAGAGAATTTATGAATATCGCCTGTGAAGTCTGATGGGGTATAATAGCCGCCAATCACTTCTGATTTGATATGAGGCTCAATCTCATAGACCTCCGATGCTGAGAGACGGCGGCGTTCTAACCCCCCTTTGGCGAGCAATGAAGTCACATAATCAGCATGCTTAAATTCAGCTTCATCATCATAAAAGTGCAAGATCCCTTGATTGACACGGTTAAATTCAATGCCAGCTTGTTCAGCCATCTCTGTCATAAATTCGCGTGACCGTATCGCGAGTTCTGCTGTTTTAATTGTGTTGGATTCGTAATTTGGAATCTCACGCATAAATTCCATCATCCACCCATATTTATGCCAAGACGGCTTGGGATTGACCAATAAGGGTGCATCAGTCTTCAGCATCCATTTCAACCCTTTGAAAATGGTTTGCCATCTTGTCCACACTTCAGCATTTGAAGCTGAAAGCTGGCCACCATTCGCATAAGAGGTTTCCATTGCGGCATAACGATTCTTATCAAAAATCGTCACTTGATAGCCGCGTGATGCCAAGACAAAAGCCGTTGAAATCCCTGTGATCCCGGCGCCGATAACTGCAATATGTTTCATAAATACCACCCCATGACAGACCTGTTGCTTCACTCTTTTACAAGAGCCGTTAAACATGCCTCATCTGTCATGGAACCTGAGAGTTTCATAAGCAAGGTAGCTTATTATCCCCGTCGGTGGGCCCTGTGGGCCACTCTCCAGATTGTCCACCATCTGCGGTTCTTTTGCCTGAGAGATTCCTGAGGCGTTGCTCCTTCGGCGGCCTTGTTGGCACAAGGCTCTCTCCCAACAAACGGTATTGGACGGTGAGACCATATCATAGCGTCTTCTATTTGTCACATCAGTTGATTGGCAGCGATAAAAAGTGCCATTATATTGGGCATAACCACTATCTTGCAGGATGAGTTATGAGCTTAAAGCGGATTATGATGTGCTTTTCACGCCTCGCAGAAGACGGCCAAATAGAAGGCATTAGCTTTGATGATATATTAGCGCAGGATAAAAGCGGATATCTGCGCCGCATGACACAAGATAACTTTAAGCGGACCACTATCATTGCGGCAACAAAAAGCGGGTGGGGGCTGTCACCCCGCACCCGCAAATTTTATAAATATTAAGCCGATTTATCGCTTATTTCGCAGCTCTATCCATCGCAGCTTGAATCATCTCAGCTGCTTTTTCTGGGCCTTCCCAGCCGACAACTTTCACCCACTTGCCGCTTTCCAAATCTTTGTAATGCTCAAAGAAATGGGCAATCTGATCAAGAATGATAGGCTGCAGATCTGATGTTGATTTTACCTCTTTATAGAGAGGATGCAGCTTATCAACAGGCACACAGAGCAATTTCTCATCTTGGCCTGATTCATCTTCCATCATCAAAACACCAATCGGGCGTGCAGCAATCACACATCCATGAACAATTGGCTCAGGTGTCAAAACACACGCATCAATCGGATCGCCATCATCTGACAAAGTATGAGGCACAAACCCGTAATTCACAGGATAATGCATCGGTGTGTGGATAAAACGGTCAACAATCAATGCGCCTGAATCCTTATCCACTTCATATTTCACAGGTGACACACCAGCTGGAATCTCAATGATCACATTTACATCTTCTGGTGGATTTTTACCGACTGCGATTTTATCAATATTCATTGCCTTGCCCTTTTCCTTCTCAAGCCGCGCTGTGATATTTGCCCCTATTGGCCATAGCTAGCGCTAAAAATCAAGTCATGTCACCTAAAGTGATGATTTTCTATCTGTCATTTTAGATGTATCTCATTTACCATGATCGTAGTGTGGCCTGGCGATAGAGCGAGAAGCAAAAGATGGAAACATGGCTAAAATTGCAAAAACAGGAAGACGGCTTTGCGCTTGTTGCCGCGGTGCTTATTGTCTCTGTGATGACAGTGGCTGCTATCCCGCTCATGAATGTGGTTGGTGTCAGCCAAGAATCAGCTGTCAAACAGCAGGTGGTTGTCAATCTCAGTAATGACGCGCGAGAAAACTTAGAATTAGCAGTATATCTTACCAAATCATCCGGGGGCACACCTGGCTATTTTAACACCACTCATACGCCGGCAAGCACAGCGATGGCGCAACCATGCCAAGCGCGTATTAATGCCGCTGACCCAAGCCTTATCGGAGCGGGGAATTCGCTGACCCTTCTGACGAATGCGGCGGTTGCTCCTGTGACATCTATCGGCACGAGACGCACCACAACCTTTGTCGTGGATAAGGGGACAAGTGGTGATGACCGCTATCATCGCTATCTTGTTGCCAGCTGTGCGATTGCTGATAATTTTGGCATCTCGGTCTTCACCAGCGAGCTTGCTAATATCCAAGGCAGTTTCTACACACTAAACCTCAATGAATATTAAGCCTCACTCGCATGGGGCGATTGATTAGTTTTGTGCGCAGAATTCTCGTTGGACAGATAAATCGACCACTCGCTTATAAACCAGCGAGTTGAGTGACAAGCCGGGATGCCCACCCCATTCTACATAATAACCGCAAGGGTTATAATAGACGTTATCTTGGCAAGGGCGATTATCTGGCAAATCATTCCAATAACCATTGCCGCCCGTTGAACCCACAATCTGCAAATACGGCTCATTGTTGACCGATGTGGACCCACCAGCATTATTTGGCTCTTTCGTTGACCAATTTTGATAATGCAGTGCCACATTTGTCGCGGTAGATGTTGTTGTCCGCCGTGTTAATCCTGGCGCATCTCCCGGAATTGACACCCAATCTGTTAGTACAAAGTCAGCCGTTGTGACAGCACTGCCATCAGCCGCACGTGGCTGCCCAGAGGCATCTCCCGAGGCCATATTGGTCTGATCCCAGAATTGAATGCCCGCCTCGGGGCTATTGGTTTCCCAGACCCATGTACCAGCGGCGTTTACGTCTGATCCGCCAATCCAACCAGCGGGGACTGCACCTGTTGATTTTCTGAAACGCTCAATCAAGAAGGCATTTTCTTCTGCTGAGGTTGGCGTTGCCAAATAGCCCGCATAACCACAGAACATTGTATTATTCGCTGCTGTCTGAGAGTCTCCCCAATCGACAGTCACCCCGGGATCTACTTCAACAAAATCATAAAAATGATATTCCCCATCAACCAGCATCGGCAATTGCCCTAGTGAGATAACTAATTCCTTGGTCGGTGTATAATCTTCTAATAAGGGGCGATAAGCCAATTGGCGCATCGTCTTTTCCCATTCTTTGATTTGTACTGCAGACCCATTATCAAGGCGGAAGGTCATCACCCCTGTTTCAGCATTCCAAGTCGCAAGCATCCCATCTGGGGCACCTGGTATGTTGTAATAGGTTTGATTATCTTCCCAATATTGTGCGCCCGGAATAAATAATTCATCTGATAGATTATCATAATCCGTGGCAATATAGGCAAAGCCTTCTTCAATTGGGCAATTCGTGACGCCAGGCGGTGCAGATAATACAAGATTCGGATCCGCACGACAGAAATCCTCATCAAAGAACTTCTTATTTAGCGCCAATTTACGAGGCTGTGCTTGATAAGTAACAGATGTGCTTCCTGTTCCGGAGCTAAAGCCGTAATTCACAATAATATCATTGGCATTAGACGCAGAACGGTCAAAAAACACGTCAGCGGGCGGGCGGACAAATATATCTTGTGTCACCTGCTTAAAACCACCAATTTGATTTTCATTTGGTGGGCAATCATTATGATCAGCACGGTGCATCAGCGCATAAGTATCGTTACCATCATTTGGTAGGTCTACCATTGCAAAGACGTCACCAATATATCTCTCACTAGTCGTAGTCACGATTTTGTTGGTCAGATTATGATTAACCAAAACACCGGTATAATTATCACCACCCACATCTGTGAGGTTATCAATCATGACACTATCAAGACGGAAATGAATGTCTTTTTCCATCTGTAGTGGAACACCGCCATCGGTGTAAATGGTAGTCACCTTATCGGCTGTAGCGAAAGAGGAGTAGACTTGAAGGTCAGATAATACACCGCCAAAGGCAGATGCATTATCGCCTATATGAGGCTTTGCCAACGTGAATTCATCTGACGAGGTCGCATTGTCAATAAGCAGCGGGATAAGTGGGTCTGACAAAGAAACCTCATAAGGGAACCCATCGACATAAATCTTAAAAGATGCTGCAGAAACATTTCCAGCGCTTGTTCCATTATCAAAGGTCACGGTCATATGATGCCAGCGATTATCGTTCAACCCAGCAGGATGATGAACATAGCCGCCAGACTGACCAAATCGAAACGCGATTTGCCCCGTTTCCAAGAGGTCCAAGCTGATGGAGCTATTGTCTGACAAGGTCATGAATCCCCATCTGGCCATCGTCTCACGGGTTGTATGTGTGGTGTTATCTCTCTTAAACCACAGCCCAACCGTGAAATCTGACCCTACACCAGGGCCACGATAATCCTCAATTTCAACATGACCGGATGTGTTGACGAAATTGACACCTGACCTGTCCTTGGCCTCTCGGCGCAATAACATCAAACATTCAGCACTATAAAATTCAGGAAGCGGATTGACGAAATCGCGATTGAAAATCATACGGTCTGAAGACCGGAATTTTGAGCGGATAAAGAGCTCTGCTTGATCGATATCATCGAGCAGCTCGGCAGAGGTTTCGATGCGAACACGGCTTCTCTCAAGATATTGCATCATCGTAAAGATACTTGCACCAACCACCGTCATAAGGGTGATTGTCACCATTAATTCTACCAGCGAAAAGCCTTCACTAAACTGACGGAACGAAAAATAGCGGCGCAATTGTATCATGATTAGCTACATTGTCTTGATTGGTTAATATTAAGGCGAATAGCTTGTGTTTGATCAGGCCCACCAGGATTGAAACTAAAGGACTGATATTCAATCGTGTTCGTTGTAGTATTCACAGAGCGCACATTCCAAGCATTGAGTGTGTCCCACCAAATTAGTTCAAAAATTGGATTGCCGAACGTATAGTTTCGCAATTGCACAGGTGTTGTACTTGTATTTGTGACCCGTAATGGAATTACAACACCATCAATCGGGTCTCGCCAACTGGCATGAGCCGTCAAGGTACCGTCAGATCCGATTGTACCCGTATATTCGCCGGGATCGTCTGTAAAGGTATGTAAATCAGAGGTGGCATCTAAATTACGACCTGGTTCCATATTGGATAGGCGGAAGACAACTTTACAGCGTTGATCATCCTTTTTAGACTGCGTGCTAGTGTCGATCGTTTTGTTCCAAGTGAAAGGCAAGCTGCTTAGGTTATTTTTGAAATCTTCGGCACGCAACGCAAAGCCTGTGCTCCTAGCACTTGCCAACTTATCGGAAAAACTAGACCCCGATGGAATGCCGTCATTACAGATGCCTTCATAAGAATCGAGCACTACCATCAAGGCAAAGCGGTCTTGGCCCATCTGGTCATCCTCTTCATAGAGAGCGATGTTAATGGCGCGATTTTGATTCACCGCAATGCCATTTTCAACCATCAGGCGGCTAGAATAATCTTGATAGGTTATGCCGCCAACAGTGCCACAAGTTGAGTTACTCACACTTGTTCCTGTGGCATAGTCATACCGTGACTCCCCAGGTCGGCAATAGCCGTAGAAATGAGTGGGTGACGAATCATCGACGATTGATACCGTTGTGATGAAGGTTGCTGTGCTTTCATCAAAAATTGGAATGCCTGAGGTGTTATCAAGATAACCGAGATCAAATCTTGTGGCGGTACCATTTGTTTGGCCACCGCAATTGGGTGTTACGTCCACCGGCACCGATAGCGTCGAACGCTGTGAGCCAGACCGCACAGAAACAGTCAGCGTATCAGCCCCAAAATACCCATCTGGTGAGCGATAGAAGAAATCCCGAATAGCTTCTTTCAAATTCTCAATTGTACCAGTCAATGTCACAGACGATGAATTATCACCGACAAGCGTGGTGCCATGAGGATCTGCGATTAATAATTGTGTTGGCAGTTGCGCAGCCGCAAATGTCACCACCGCGGTGGCATTATCAACGAGCGCTGATAGTAAGAAATCCGTCACGCCGCGGCTGACGCCTGATGGTGCTGTAATGCTGTTAGGGCCTGTGATAGATAGCCCTGTTGACTTCCCGGTTGAGTTTTCAATTAAAGAGGTATGGAACCGATTTGGATCCTCCGCACTGTAGGTAACAAAACGAGGGAAAATAATTTCAGAGCCAACTGATGGCTGACCGGTAACAGGACTGCTGAGACATTGGACATCATCAACAATCAATGTCGCAATGGCACCAGGATCCGCATTTGCGTCTGGGATTTTCTGCGTAGATGAGCAAAGACCGCCAGCATTTTCAACACCAAAGGAAATAGGAACCCCCATATCCAAGACATTATTAATGGCCTGAGCAATCGTGATGTTATCATCATCACCTTCTGGAATTGTGACGCAATCAGCAGCAAAACTCACAGACCCTATCAATTCATTTGTGGCAGATGTAAGCCGACATTTGGCTGATGTCTGACCATCGGCAAAACGAGATTGATTTCCATGAACAGTCAATAAGGCGAGCTCTGCGCCCTGAAAACTGGCATCGGTTGATTTATAGTCATCCACCATTGTGGAATCGGTTAAGCCTGAAGTGATGAAATCTTCATATAATAGGGCACCAAGCGCCTCATCAGCTTGCTGATCAACAAAATTATTGCGCGATTGGAAGAGGTTATTTTCTGTCTGGGTAATAAATCCAAACACACCGATCGCTGCCGTTGCCAAAATGGTCATCGCGACAAGCAATTCAACAGTTGAAACACCTGGGAGAAGTTTAGCTGAAGAGCGAGAAATAGGATTTAACAAAGGTCACACCATGGCACAAAAACACCCCCAACAATCGCTAAGCAGGGGGCAAAAGTCAATGGGCGAGATGGCCTATGCCCCTCGCCCAATATCATTGTTATCATTCAGGATAATGTGATTATCCTAGCGATAATATAACATCACCACATGCTTTGCCTCAGCAAAGAACAACCAACGCTCAAAGAACAACCCAGCCATGGCTAATCCAAAGGCAAGCGTCATGGTAATCGCTGTCACAGGCAAATAGGACAAAATAGCCAGCGGCGCGGCAGCACCAATGATGAGCGCAATAATACGAATTGTATCAGCATGCTTACGGCCAATCTGGAAACCCATTTCCTTTTGTAGATAATTCTCAGAGGTATGAGGCGGCATCAATGGACGTACAGTCCCCAATGCCCCAAGGCCGGTGGCTGTTTCACGCGTACTGCCACTATCTTTACCCATCCGCCACCAGATAAGTTTGGCAATCCAAGCGCCCAATAGCGCCAGAGAGGCATAGGCCACGAGATGATCTGAGGTCCCGCCAATCATTTCATTTAATGCCGCAAGTCCAAGCAGACCGGTTGCAATACCAAAGGCCAGATAACAAAGCGGCGTGAGCGGATTATACCATTTCGCCACTGTGCGCAGAGACGCATAGATCATAGCTGTGCAATAGATCGTTGCTAACGCCAAAAGCACCACAATCACATTGGCCCATAAAGCAGGTGGCCCCACAAAATAGTCATAGGCGAACCAGCCACACACCGCATCTAAGGTGATGATGGCAAGCACACCCTCACGGCTCAACCAGCTAGACCGCCATTGTGTCAAAGCACGCCAAGCGCGCTCTGGATGGCCAAGGTGAAATGTTGATGAGATGAGACCCGCGCCAGAGAATGCCAAAATCGTGCCAAGGACAAGGATGTAATCAAAGGGATTTGTCATCTCAATTAGGCCGGATGCTACCAGCGCCGCAAGGCCAAAGCCGAACCCTGACATCACTGTGAAGAAGATAATCGAAAATGCGGGAAACATAATTATGCCCCTCCTGAAATCTTATCAAGCGTTGAATCAACCCACTTCCAGAACCCTGTAGGCTGCGCTGCCTCAGCCATCGCGACAAGTGACGCTGTATCCTCTGGTTGAGGGCGTGCCCGCGGCGGTAAATATTGGTTCACTGGTTTGGTTTGCTGCTCAGGCATCAAATCCATGCCGCCACGCGCGGCGACCAACAAAGAGACCTCAGAATTCGGGTCACCCAAATCACCAAAATGACGCGCATTGGTCGGGCAAGTGCGGACACAAGCGGGCTGGCGGTCTTCCTCTGGCAGATTCTCATTATAGATACGGTCAACACAAAGCGTACATTTCTTCATGACCTGCTCTGCTGGATCCATCTCACGAGCGCCATAAGGACAAGACCAGGCACATAAGCCGCAGCCAATACACCAATCTTCATTGACCAAAACAATGCCATCTTCTGCCCGCTTATAAGATGCGCCTGTCGGACAAACCGTCACACATGGCGCATCTTCGCAATGCAAGCAAGATTTTGGGAAGTGAACGGTACGTGAAATGTCAGTCTCTTCAGATGTGACTTCATAGCTGTGAACACGATTGAGCCATGACCCAGATGGGTCAGCGCCATAGGCATTTTCATCTGCCAATGGGGCGCCATAGCCAGAGGTATTCCATTCTTTACAATTGACCACGCAGGCATGGCAGCCCACGCAGATATCAAGGTCAATCACCAGACCAAGCTTGATGGCCTGTGGTTCAGGAAGTGACGTCATGATTTATTCCTTGTTGCATTTGTCCATTCATTACCATAGCGCACAGTGCCGTCTGGCGTTGGCATATTTGGCAAATCTTGTGGTTTATTGAATTGTGGCTGGCTTGCAAGGTCAGCTGGCGGGTCTGTCTTTTCCATCTGAACTTTCAGATCATACCATGCGGCCTGACCTGTGATCGGATCTGAATTAGACCAGCGCAAACCATCGCCTTTTGGTGGCAATAATTCGTGAATCAAATGATTGAGCAAAAAGCCCTTATTTGACTCAGGCGCATCATCGGACAGACGCCATGCGCCTTTTTTCTTACCAATGGCATTCCATGTCCAAACCGTATCTTTATTGACGCCAGCCATCACACAAACTGGCACCGTAATGGTCCCATGATGCGAAGTCAGCTTGGCCCAATCGCCCTCTTGTAAATCATGCTTTTCAGCCAACTCAGTAGAAATAAAGAGTGGGTTGTAACCATGAATTTGGCGTAGCCACGCATTTTGCGAGCCCCATGAATGATACATCGCCATCGGACGCTGGGTTAGCGCAAAGATAGGATAATCATCCTCTGACACAGCCTCTCCTTCAAATGGCGCGTACCAGCTTGGTAGCGGCGTGAAGCATGTTTGAAGCTGCTCTCTCATATGGTCAGGGGGTTGCTGATCACCATGTCCCTCTGCGGCCAGCTTAAATTTTTGCAAGACTTCTGAATATATCTGGAAGTCATAAGGCTGCGGGCTATCATAAAATCCCATCTCGACAGCAAATTCTTGGTAGGCCACATTCGCATGTTTAAAGAAGCGGGCCTCTTCGGGAAGCTCATGGCTCCAAAAACCGCCATTTTCGATGTACGCATCCAATTGGTCAGGGTTGCTATCACCACGCCCGGCCTTATCGCCTGATGCGCCGCGGAACCCAGCCAGAGGCCCAATCCCGCTTTTACGTTCATGATTGACGATATAATCGCCATAATCCTTGAACTTTGCTGTGCCATCGTCATTTGTCATTCCTGGCAGACCAAGACGTGCCCCCAAGTCAAGCAGAACAGATTGGAAGCCGCGCACATCTCTATCTGGTGGACATACCGGCCAGCGAATGGCATCCGCCACCGCATCAGGTTCACAAATAGGACGATCCAGAAGCGAGATACAATCATGACGTTCTAGATAGGTGGTATCAGGCAAGATGATATCCGCATAATCAACCATCTCAGAGGCATAGGCATCTGAATAGATGATTTTCGGGATCTGATAGCTGCCATCATCTTTTTTGGCAGTGAGCATATCAATCATCCCTGACGTATTCATGGATGAATTCCACGCCATATTCGCCATATACATAAACAACACATCAACCGGATAGGGATCGCCCGCTGCTGCGTTTGAGATCACCATATGCATCAAGCCATGAGCGGACAAAGGTGCATCCCATGAATAGGCTTTATCAATACGCAAAGGCTGACCCTTATCATCAATGATGAGGTCTTCCGGCCCCATGACATATCCCAAAGGGGCGCCTTTCAACGGCGTATTGGGGGCCACTTGATCAAGGCGACCAGCTGGCTTTGGATGAATTTCTGCTGGCTTTGGATAGGGTGGCTTGAAACGGAACCCACCAGGTACTTCAACTGAGCCTAAAAGCAATTGCAGAACATGCAACGCCCGACAAGTTTGGAAGCCATTTGAATGTGCAGAAATACCACGCATGGCATGCATTGAGACAGGGCGGCCAATCATTTTCTCATGGCGCGTGCCTTTCCAATCTGTCCAAGGCTGGTCAATGACCACTTCTTTTTCAAAAGCGGCCTCAGCCAAAGTCGCTGCAAATTGGCGAATGCGCGCTGCTGCAATGCCAGTGCGATCAGCCACAGCCTCAGGGGCATACTCATCTTTCAAATAGGCTTCAGCCATGAGCTGGAATACAGGGACGGCTTTCCCGCCCTCTGGAAGCGCGATTTCTTTGCCCAAATCCGGCACGACATTCTGCGTGTGTGATGGGACGGCCTGGCCTGTTTTACGGTCAATAATTTGTGTTTCACCAGCCTCATTGCGCCAGAACAAGCCATGATTCGCCGCACCTTCATTCTGGATAACAAGCCATGGTACATTGGTATAGCGCGTCAGATATTCAATATCGATTTTGCCTGCCAGCATTAATTCACGAATGACAGATAGGATAAATAACCCATCCATGCCTGGTGTAATGCCATACCAATCATCAGACACAGCGGCATATCCTGTTTGCACAGGATTGACTGAGATGACTTTAACTCCGCGTTGCTTTAGACGACCCAAGCCCATTTTGATAGGGTTAGAATCATGATCTTCCGCGACACCGAACAACACAAAACACTCTGTGCGCTCCCAATCAGCTGAGCCAAATTCCCAGAAGGCACCGCCAAGCGTATATATACCGCCAGCGGCCATATTGACTGAGCAGAACCCCCCATGCGCTGCAAAGTTAGGTGTCCCAAATTGCGTTGCCCACCAGCCTGTTAGCGCTTGTGATTGGTCACGGCCTGTGAAAAATGCTAATTTACGTGGGTCATCAGCTCTGATTTTAGCCAGATCTGACGCCACTTCCGTCAGCGCCTCATCCCAGCTAATCGCCTCAAATTGTCCTGAACCACGCGGGCCTACGCGGCGCAATGGTGATTGCAAACGAGCGGGCGAGTAATGCTGCATAATACCAGCAGAACCTTTAGCACACAGAACACCCTGGTTCACAGGGTGATCACGATTCCCTTCGATATATCTGACTTTGCCATCACGCAAATGAACATTAATGCCACAACGACAGGCACACATATAACATGTGGTCTGATGCATTTCGTCATTCACTTTTGGTGATGCGTCAATGTGAGGTTGTTTCGTCATGCGTTTATTACTTTCTGTTAATCAAAGCTGTTGCGCGGCAATAGCGCCCAACGCGATAGAAGCGAGCCTAGCTGGTGCCGGATCAGACCGGCTTGTCAAGATAATGGGCAATCGCCCGCCCATGACAAGCCCGGCTGCGGCCCCACCACCAAACCAGACAAGCGACTTAAATAAAATATTGCCAGAGACAATGTCAGGCACAATCAACCCATCAGCGCGCCCTGCGACAGGGTTGTCACTGAGCCCCTTCGCGGCCACAGCCTGCGGAGCGATCGCCAAATCAAGAGATAACGGCCCTGCAAAATCAGCAGCATCATCGGCTTCGCGCGCCAATTGTGCAAGACGCCCAGCATCAAGTGATGAGGGAACCGATTCAATTTCTGATTCTGTAGCAGATAAAAAGGCAATCTTTGGACGCTGTTGGCCGATGGCACGAGCCAGCTTTGCCACCTGCAAGGCAGCCACTAATTTTGTTTCGTCATTGGGGGTGACATTAACCGCTCCATCAGAGACAAAGATCGGCTGGCCACCATCTGGGGGCAGCATCGCAAAGACATGAACCATTCTTTGATCGGTGCGAATTCCCGCGTCACGTTTGACAAGCCCCCCCATAAAAATATCGGTATGAAGCTGGCCTTTCACAAACCCGCGAATCACATCTGATTTGGCTAAGGCTATCGCTGTATCAATGGCACCTTGTTCACCTGCTGCCTCATGGATAACAGCACCGTCCAAGGAAATAGCTGCGGCAGCGGCGATTTCTTTTATCTCATCACCCTCGCCAATAAGGTGTGGCACCACAAGGCCTGCTTTGGCGGCATCCATCGCTGATTCTAACACAGTGGCAGAGGTCGCTCTGACAAATCCCATGGGAACAGCATCACCACGCGCCGCCTGTTGTAGCAACCAAGAAGGGCAAGATGGCACCGCCTGTGATAAAAATGAAGTCGCATCCGTCATTTGCTGCGCACCCCCCTGACCCAGCGTCACATTCTTTTGGGCAAGACCCGTAACTATTACCATAGGCCTATCATCTTCTAGCTATCAGCACCAGATTTTGATTGTCATAGTGCCAGTTCACGCGCCCGCTCACGCTCCATCTGGCGCGCGATGTTGGATAATAACGAGATACCAGCGGTTATTTTATCTTCTTCAATCGACGAATAAGCCAGCCTGAAATAGTTCAATGGCGCGGTTTGTGGGCTAAAAAATACATCCCCAGGCTCAATCAAGATACCTTGATCTGCCGCACGAAGCGCCAAGTCTCTTGCATCTAGCCAATATGGACCTTGAATCCAAAAACTCGTCCCACCAAAATGAGCGGCTGTCTGTTTGAATAAACTTTCTTGTTCCAACGCAGCGGCCATCACTTCGCGTCGCTTTTCAAGATGGCGGCGCAACCGACGAAGTTGCGCTTCATAATGACCAAGTGCCAAGAAATAGGCGGCTGTGCGCTGTGTGTGACCGGGCGGGTGACGCAGCATCAAATGACGCAAAGTGCGGGCTTCTTGAATAAAGGGAATCGACGCCACCATATAGCCTAGCCTCAAGCCAGGGAATAATGATTTAGAGAGGCTCCCGACATAAATGACATGGCCAGATTTATCTAACGATTTCAGCGCTGGCGATGGTTTTTCGATGAAATTCATCTCAAACTCATAATCATCTTCAATGATCAAGAAATTATAACGCTTGGCCAGAGCAAGCAAATCCTGCCGCCGCCGTAACGACATGGTTGTCGTGGTCGGGCATTGATGAGAGGGTGTGATGCACACAATGTCAGCCTCAGATAAAACAGCCTCATCTAAGATCATGCCTTCATCATCGAGCGGCAATGCTGTGATCTGTGATGTACGCCGCGAGATAATATCTCGCAAATCGGGGTAGGACGGCTCTTCAATCACCACTTTTTTGCTCTCATCAATCAAAAGATGAGCTGCCAAAAATAGCGCATTTTGCGCCCCAAGCGTCACCAAAATTTGCTCAGACACCGCCTTGATCCCACGCCGCGGCAAAGATCGTGAGCTGATGTAATTCACAAGCATAGGGTCATCATTGAACCCAAAATCACCGACGGTATTACCAAAATCGCGCAAACCCAGAGCTTGGCGTGAACATTCTCGCCATTGAGAATGCGCAAATAGGGTGCTATCGGTTTGCCCGTATATAAAGGGATATTTATATTCTCGCCAATTTAGGGGCTTATTCACCATGCGGATAGGCGCCGTTTGTTCAACTAATTTATCTGTCCAATTCACCTCATCAGCAGATGACAACTCATCAGATGTCACCTCACCAAAGGCTATGCGCCCCACTGGTGCTTGCGTACTGACCACATAACCAGATCTTGGACGCGCCTCGATATATTCGCTATCCATCAACGCCTGATAGGCGAGGTTGACCGTATTACGCGAAACTCCTAAATGTTGTGACAGGGCACGCGAAGATGGCAATTTATCGCCCGGCAGCAAAATCCGCTTTAAGATTGATTCGACAAAGATTTGCCGTATCTGCATCTGCAGCGAAATCTTCGACGTGCTATCTAGTGAAAAAATTAAGTTTTCAAGCATCCTCACCTGCCAAAAATTGTCGTGATTCCGCACCTTATTGGCAAACAGGCGCACTCTCACACTAGACCCCCATATCTGGCACCAGTCAATCACATTTCTGGTTCTATACTACCATGCGGAATTCACTGAGAGTGAGGATAGTTATTTCCACGAGCCCGCTTTACGCTATGGGTTCATAAGTCAGAGGGAGGGCTGGATATGCCATTTGACGTTAACTCACTCGAAGCGCATTGGATGCCATTCAGCGCCAATCGTGCTTTCAAAAAAGAACCGCGCCTTGTTGTCAAATCAGAAGGTATGTATTGCTGGGATTATAAAGGCGGTCAGGTTATTGACGGCTCATCAAGCTTGTTCACTACACCATGTGGTCACGGGCGCACTGAAATTGCAGATGCCGTTCATCAGCAGATGACTACGAATGACTATATTCCGCATTTCTCATTGGGTCATCCAGGCTCATTTGAATTGGCGGAAATGGTCGCGCGTATTTTGCCAGACCCGCTGAATCACGTCTTCTTCACAAATTCTGGTTCAGAATCAGTTGATACAGCCATGAAGATCGTGTTGGCCTATCATCGCGCGAAAGGTGAAGCACATCGCAATAGAATGGTCAGCCGGGAACGCGCCTATCATGGTGTGAATATGGGCGGCATTTCATTGTCAGGCATGGTCAAGAATAGAGAAACATTTGGCCTCACTTTGCCAAACATCTCTTTGATCCGCCACACATGGACCGAAGAGCAGCGCTTCTCTAAGGGTCAGCCTAAGACAGGCGCAGAAATGGCCGAAGATATCGAGCGCATTGCCATGTCATATGGCGGCAGCACAATCGCCGCTGTCTTTATTGAGCCTGTTGCTGGCTCAACCGGCACGTTGGTCCCACCAGAAGGCTATCTAAAGCGTGTTCGTGAGATCTGTGACAAGCATGGCATGTTGCTTGTGTTTGATGAAGTGATCACAGGCTTTGGCCGTATGGGTACAGGCTTTGCCTCAGAGCGTTTTGGTGTCACACCAGACATCATCACCATGGCGAAGGCGCTTACAAATGGTGCGATCCCAATGGGTGCGGTTGCAGTTCGTGATGAGATTTATGACACCATCACAAATGCGTCACCAGATGACGCCATTGAATTCTTCCATGGCTATACCTATTCCGCCCACCCTGCTGCTTGTGCCGCTGGCATAGCAACGCAGAAAATCTATCAAGATGAAGGGTTGTTTGAACGCGCCGCTGCAATGGAAGATTATTTCCTTGAAGGCGTCTGGTCATTGAAAGACCACCCATTGGTTTATGACCTTCGCGGTATTGGCATGATGGCCACTGTTGAAGTTCATCCAGGTGCAGCACCAGGTGCCAGGGGCGGTGCGCTCCAAAAAGATATGTTCTGGAATGGCTTGCATGTGAAATGGACAGGCGATAATGCCATCCTCGCACCAGCCTTTATCGCAGAACGACATCATATTGATGAGATCATCGAAAAGTTTAGAAAGACGCTTGATCAACATCTCTAAGACTTAAAAGAGCCCCCTTTCAAAAAGGTAAGGGGGCTTTTTTTAAGACCAACTATGCCAAAGGCGCATGTAAATAATAAAAAAATAAAAGTTTTATTTGCGTGTAAATACTACCTGCGGAATAGTTAAACTATTAAGACAGTTTTCACGGGAGGACAAAATGAAAAAACTGCTTCAATCAATCGCTGCTGGTTCAGCCATGTTGCTTGGCACAACTGCCATTGCTTCAGCTGCTGACTCTGTTAACGTTGCTTTCTTCTTGGAATGGGCAACACCGAACCAGATTGCTAAAGTTGACAAAGCCTATGACGATGCCATGGGTGTTGATGTGAACTGGACAGATTTCTCAACTGGTGTGGCTATGACAGAAGCGATGCTAGCTGGCGATATTGATATTGCTTACTCACAGGGTCTTGCACCATTCGTGACAGCCATTCAGCAGGGCGCACCATTGAAGATGGTTGGTATTGCTGTGGTATATGAAGCTAATGATTGTTTCGTATCAAACGATCTCGGCATTTCATCAGCAAACGCATCTGAGCTAGAAGGCATGACTGTTGCTGTGCCACTAAACACAATGGCTGACTTCTCATTCAGAAAGCAAATGGCCGCTCTTGGTGTTGATACATCAACAATGACAATCGTTGACCAAGCGCCAGCAGACGGTGCTGTGTCATTGGCTGATGGTTCAGTTGCTATGGCATGTATCTTCGGTGGTAACTCAGCAGCAGCCGCTGGCGAAGTTGGCACACCAATCATGTCAACTTCAGAAAAAGCAGATGCTGGCATCGGCTCATTCGACGTGATTTCAGTGACTGAAAAGTTCGCAACTGAAAACCCAGACTTGCTTCGCACATTCCTAGAAGTGACAGAAGAAGCAAACGCCGCTTGGGAAGCAACAGATGCACAAATCGCAAAAGTAGCAGCAGATGCTGGTATGAGCGTAGAGCAGACACGCAACCAGATGGCTGGTTTCATGTTCCCATCTTCAGCTGAGCAAGTAGCTAACTACTTCGGTAATGACGGCATTGCAGGTGCCGCTGCTGAATCACTTGGTTCAGTCTTCGTGAAGACAAATGTGAAGGGTATCACAGGTTCACTCGTCTCTGTAATTGACGGTTCTTACCTACAATAAACCTTTCCACAATAAGAAGAGCTCACCAGTCTTGGTGGGCTCTTTTTTCTTCTGACAATAGTCACCTAAAGGGGGACGATAATATGGCAGATCTCGTATGTTCCGATCTATGTATGACTTTTACCAACCCGCAAACCGGCGCGGCGGTCGAAGCCCTCAAAGATATTAATTTTACGCTAAAAAAAGGCGAGTTGTTATCTGTGCTAGGCCCTTCTGGCTGTGGCAAAACAACGTTGCTCAATGTGGTTGCTGGGTTCCTAAACCAAACCTCAGGCAGTCTCAAATTAGGCGAAAACGAAATCAAAGCACCTGGCGTTGAACGCGGCATGGTCTTTCAGCAAGGCGCATTATTTGAATGGCTGCCTGTGTCAAAGAATGTTGATTTTGGCCTACGTATGAAAAATGAAGATAAGGCCAAAAGTGCTGAGCTCGTTGAAAAATGGCTCGATATTGTAGGTCTAGCTGGCTTTGATGATACACCAACATATCAATTATCAGCTGTTATGAAACAGCGTGTGGCACTTGCCCGCTGCCTTGTGAATGACCCTGATGTGATTTTGATGGATGAACCGCTTGGCGCGCTTGATGCGTTAACACGCGAGAAGATGCAGTCTCTCATTCTTGAGTTATGGAAAGAGACAGGCAAGACCATCATCATCATTACGCACTCTGTCGAAGAAGCCTTGCTTTTAGGCGAACGCCTCTTTGTGATGGCGCCTCGTCCAGGCCGCATTCACAAAGAATATAATCTGCCCTTTGCGGAACAAGGGTTAACGACGTCTCTGAGAGACATTAAACAACAACCAGATTTCGGGGCTGTCCGTGAAGAAATTTTAACAATGATCTGGGACATGGAAGAGGAGATCATGAGCGGTGCTTAATTGGATTTCTTTCCACAGAGCAGATATTGCTGCTGTTATAATCATTGGTCTTGTGATTGCCTTTATTTGGTCAATCTATGTAGGCCGTAAAGAAACAATCTTACGTGAAACAGACGAGGTGTTTGGTGACCCAGAGCGCACCAAAGGTGGCTGGTACTGGGCCGTTTGCGGCATGTCTGCCCTCATGCTTGTCTGGTTCTTCTTTTCTTGGGGCATGGCGCGTGCTTATTTTCCAAATGCGGCAAATGAATTGTGCCAAATCGGGAAACTGAATGAAGCTGTCTCACCGATTAAGGCAACATTGCCGATCGAATCGCGCTATTATAAATCAACAGATATTGTTGTTCGCAATAATGAGCAGCTAGACGCGCTTTATGCACGCCTACCAGCTGATGCCTTCACGGCCTCTGAGATTGCGCAGCTTGATAGTATCTACAACACATCAAAAGGTCTTATCACGCTTTATTCCGATCCGGCTAATCTGGCTGATGAAGCACTCCGTCAATTTGATGCGGTCGCTAATCAGCTTGACGGTATCTCAGACCGCCTCAGAGCAGGCCCTGATGGTCTTGTGCCCTCTGCCGAAGCAAGTGATCAGCCGCCATGGGGCGTGACTGAAGACGAGATTCCTATTCTCGCAACATCACCGCGCGGCGTCTTGTTTGATAATGTTGCTGTTGATGCGGCTGTGATTGCGAAAAGCTATACATCTGTGCGTAACATGCCTGATGAGGCTGGTGCTATGATTGCTGATGCAAAAGCTGATATTGCGTCTTTGAAAGACGCAAATAAATCATCAGCCTTTGATGAAGCCACGGCAAAAACACGCAATGACTACCTCAAGGCGGTAGAGCGGATTTTCCGTCGTCTCGATGATGGTCTTATTTTCCCTGCTGAATCACTCGTTGGCGTCCATGCAGCGATTGACCGTCTTGATGATGCCATTGGCGATGCCAAAGGCAGCCTATCCTTCGTCGATGCTGTCTTTATGCCAGGTGAAGGTGTTGTGAAGTCACGCACCATCTGTACTGAACAAGGCTCAGCAAGATGGCTACCAAAGCCAACTGATGTGATTGCCACATTAGGACGTCTTGCTAATCCAAACACTGATGAAGGTGGTGGCTTTAAAGGTACAACCTTGCTTTGGTGGAAATGGCTTGCCATCGCCGATGTGGTTGACTTCCTCATTCCTGATGGGTTGGTGGATATGCTACCTGGTAGCTATGGTACACATGATGCCACAGGTGCCTTCGACCCGAATTACAAAGACAAATTGCTTGCCTTTGCAAGTGGTGAGGTCAGCCTTGGCTATGTGCCAATGCTAGATGGTCATATTTGGGATTCGCTATTCCGCGTTCTTGTTGCGCTCGCGCTTGGGATTTTGATTGGTGTGCCACTTGGTATCTATATGGGTGTGTCACGCTTCTTCAAATCATTCTTTGACCCGATGATTGAGCTCTATCGTCCGGTACCGCCATTGGCATGGGCACCGTTGATTTTGACAATCTTTGGTATTCAGGATGATGGTAAAATCTTCCTGCTATTCAGGGTGGTATTTGCCATTATGTGGATATCTGCACGGACGGGCGCCTCTGGCACACAATTGTCAAAGATTAGAGCCTCGCACTCTTTGGGCGCATCAAACCGCCAAATTCTGAAGAATGTGATTCTACCAAATGCCCTACCTGAAATCCTTACTGGCGCCCGTATCGCCATTGGGGTCTGTTGGGGCACGTTGGTGGCTGCTGAGATGTTGGCGGGCACCACCGGTATCGGCTTCATTGAGAATGTGGCGAGAACTGTGTCAGACTATGAATTGATTTGGGTAACCATTTTAATCATGGGCTTGCTAGGTTTGGCGTTTGATCTGTTCATGCGCCTCATGATTGCAAAGCTTATTCCATGGCGCGGTAAGGGCTAATCCCTGACCCACATAACCTATGACAGAGCATCATCTCCCAGAGGTGATGCTCTTTTTTTTGCGGTAATCTGTTATCCAGTCTGTTAGATAAGGAATGAGAGACGCACACCCTTTCATGTGAGTGAGATGATGGCTAATAAGGCTACCGGACATATTGCTGTCATTGGAACAGGCATTGCAGGCATGGCAAGCGCAATCGGCCTTGCACAAGCGGGCTGGCAGGTCACAATTTTTGGCCCTCATCAAACCCCACTTCAAGGGGGACTGCAATTAGCACCAAATGGCCTACAAGCCCTATCAGAGCTTCAGCTACTTGAAGCGTGCCAGCCATCACTGACATCACTTGATGCGATTGAAATTCGATCTGTACGCTTACAAAAAATACTAGCCACTATCGACCATCGCACGCCTATAGAGCGTGATTATGGCTCATTCCATCGTGGCACGCTTCTGGATATCTTAACCAAAAGAGCGACGGCGCTGCCTCTTATTCAACATAATACAAAGATGGTCACAGCCTGTGAGGAAGCCGGAGATGCCCTCACCCTCATTTGTGATGATGAGACAAGCTATCGCTTTGATGTGGTGATTGGTGCAGATGGCAGAGATGGCCTTTGCCGCAAAATTATTGCTGGCGAAGAAACATCCACCCCCTCTGCCTATGTCGCGATGCGCGCACAAGTCCCTGCCACAGCCTTACCATCTCTATTTAGCGTGCCTCGCACTCAATTATGGCTGGGTGATGGCTACCATCTGGTTCATTACCCTTTACAGCAAGGTACTATCATCAATCTGGTATTATGTATGGCACGACCACGTCAAAATGCTGCTGAAGCGCGCTTTCAGCAATTAGACGGACACCCCTATCAAACCGCCCTCACATCGCCAGACATTGGATGGGTTGAAACCCCGCTTCCTATGGCTGAGACCCTGCCAGTCTGGCGTAAAGGACGGCTTGCGCTGGTGGGTGATGCGGCGCATTTCATGCCCCCACATTTGGCACAAGGGGCCGGCCAAACCTTGGAAGATGCGGTAAGCCTATCCAAAGCTATGGCACAAGTGACGGCACAGAAATGCGACGCGGTCACAGCATTATCAGAATGGGCAATTGAGCGTGCACGCACAGTCGCACCTATCGTCAAACGCGCGGAACAAACAGGAAAGATTATGCGGCTATCTGGCCCATTAGCCCGCTTACGCAATATGGCGATTGACATTGGCGGCCAACATTTTATTGAGACATGGCTTCAACAAGTTTGGCAGCCAGAGCTTGATAAATAAGACGAAGATACTAGCTAAGACGCTATAATATTTGTCACGATCGGCTTTTCATGTTTCTTCGTTTTTTCAGCCTCATATTAGGATGTTGTTTTATGCTTTCCGCTCACGCCAAACAAAGCACAAGCGCTTATGATTTTTCATTTCAATCCATTGATGGAGGCACATTGGATCTGGCCTCTTTTACAGGCCAACCTTTGCTGATTGTGAACACCGCATCGCAATGTGGTTTTACACCGCAATATGATGGATTGCAGGCCCTTTATGAGGCTTATCAAACCGATGGCTTGGTTGTCATTGGCGTACCATCGAATGATTTTGGCAAGCAGGAAAAAGGTGATGCTGACGACATCAAAGAATTCTGTGAAGTGAATTTCAATATCACCTTCCCAATGACCGATAAAGTCAGTGTCAAAGGAAATGGGGCCCATCCTTTTTATGACTGGGCACGGGCTGAGGTTGGATTTGCCGGCCGTCCTCGCTGGAATTTTCACAAATTCCTCATTGGGCCAGATGGTCAAATCGCTGATTGGTTTGCGAGCACCACAGCCCCTGACTCTGCCAAGGTGAAAACAGCTATCGAGGCGCTTCTCCCCCGCTAATCTTCCAACAGATACCCTGTTCGTGATTCGAGCGGTGTTTGCCCTGCAATCTTGGCAATAGAGACCCCAGGCCAGACATATTTCATCTGATTAATGGTAAAGACAACCCCATCTGTTCCGGCCATAATGGGGTGGCGGGTGCGCGCAGGTGCATCTCCATCCAGTTGAATCAGAGTTGCGATCACATCACCTGTTTTCACAACATCGCCTAGCGAGACCTCATAAGCTAAGAGACCGCTTTGCGTCACACGCACAATATCACAAGCATCAAGCCGCGTCGCCGCAGGAGCGCTTGGGCGTGTCATAGTAGGCGCTTCATCAATCGCGCCTTCCTCACAGAAGAAATGATAGAGGTTACGGGCATCTGAAAACCCTTGGGCATCAGAGACATCTTGTTGGCCACGATATTCTAATGTGGCAGACAGAACAGGGGCATCCCATGCGGCATCGGGATAACGTTGCGCCAATGAGATCCACATCCCAGACCACACTTCATCAAATGAGCCACCTCCACTATCTTCTGCGACAAGCGTTGCGGCAGATCCCATCCAATCTGCTAGACGCTGCATCTCAGGTAAATTTTGAGGCACCGTGAAAATATGATTCAATGCCAAATCATCACAATGCAAATCCAACACCATATCTGCTTGTAAGGCATAGCCCATCACAATGTGACGTTGCTGCTCTAGCGCGCTATGCGGGGTTTGCGCGGCCAGCCAAGATTGAAGCCACTTACGGACCAGACGCCGGTTCTCCCCTGCATCCTCACCGAACTTATCAGTGATATCTGACTCTGCGGCAATGAGGGCTGCAAAGTCTGGCCAGCCCCGATTATAATTAAGCGCATTCACAGGATGATAGCGCCCCGCATGGCTATGAAATGACAGATGCGCTAATCCCAACGGATTAACCACAGGCAGGATGATAAAGCGCGCCTTCAATAATCCAGCAGCCTCTGCCACTTCAAGCTGATCCAGCAAATGATGCAGCACCATCATGCCTGGATGTTCATCAGCATGCATGCCTGCTTGCAAATAAATCACTGTCTCAGCTTGCTCAGGCCCGCATTCATAAACAGGAATCTGAAACGATGCTGAGGGGGTATCACCGGTAATGTGATGAGAGGTAAGACGCATAGCAGCCTCCTAACGAAGCAAAGAAAATCGAAATTTCGGTCGTGTGATTTCATTTGATGGCAAATGCCGGTTCAAGCGCCGCCCTATCATGGAAAAGGCAAAAATCACAAGTAATGTCACTAGGATGAAATACACCGCTACAATCGGATAAGGCACAAAGGGATTGAAGGTCTTATCCGCAAAATAATTGGCATAATAGAGCGCATCTCCCGATTGACGCCATGCCGGAAAACCAGAGAAAAATACCAATGTCGTCGCATGAAACATGAAGATAGCTTCATTGGTATAGGCCGGCCAAGCCAAGCGTAACATCGTGGGGAATAAGACAGCCTTGAATTTCCGCCACCCTGACAAGCCATAGGCATCGGCTGCTTCGCTATCACCGCGTGGAATAGCCCGCAACGCGCCGTAAAAAATCTCTGCCGAATAGGCCGAGGTATTGAGGAATAAGACAATCAATGCCCCTAACCAGGCGCGCGTCAGCCATCTTGTCTGCGCATCAATGACAACGAAACCGAGGTCAAGAACAAGGCCCACTTTCGGTAATAAGATAAAGGCCTCATAGGCTAGGAAGAATTGTATAAAGAGAGGGGACCCACGGAATAAAAAGATAAATCCACCGGCCGCGGCTTGGCTATATTTACCGCCATAAGCCTTTCCCACCGCCAATAATGTCGCAAACGCAAAACCAAAAAACAGAGCTAGTACACCAAAATAAACATTCCAGATAACACCAGACCCAATCAGTACAATTTGCTCACATAAGGTGATATCCGCCTTTGGTAGCAACCGCTCACCAATTCCGATTGAACGCAGGCTGTAATCTTGAACCGTTTGCCAACAACTCATGACCCTGCCCTCGCAGCATGGGCGGACAGTGCCCCATGATCAGTTTTGCGAATGAGCCAACCAAAGACACGTTCAGACAGCTGCGTCAGCATGAGATAGAAGATTAACAAGAATAAGAAATAATAGAGCCGCCAATCAGGATGAGGATAGGAAAAGGCAGATGTCTTAGCCCCGCCAAGCTCACGTGCCCAATAGACAATATCTTCAACCCCTAGCAAAAATAGGAGCGGGGTCGCTTTGATCAAAATTTGCCACAAATTCGAGAGGCCTGGCAGCGCATAGACCCACATTTGCGGCATTAAGATTCGCCAGAATATTTGCCGTTGTGTCATCCCATAAGCAGAGGCTGTTTCCAACTGCGCGCGGGGAACGGCTTGCATAGCGCCATAGAGGGTATTGCCGGCAAAGGCGCCAAAAACAATCGCAAAAGACAGAGATGCCAGCAAAAAGCCATATAATTCATGCACCCATTGATCAGCGGCACCCAATGGTAATTTCGCAGCCGTACAAACCACAAAATCATTACCACGTCGAATAGGTTCCACCACATCAGGACATAGAAGTTTATGGCGAACCGTCTCCAAAAGCTGGTCGATGGCAATCGGCATAAATAAGAAAAAAACAATGTCGGGTATACCGCGTACCATTGCGATATAGCCTTTGCCAAATAACCGTAATGGCAGCACCGCAGATCGGCTAGCCAATGCGCCCCCAAACCCAAATAGCATGGCCAGTGGAGCGGTGAGGGCAAGCAAGAATAGCACCGTCGCAAAAGAAGCATAGAATGCCATATGCTTGCCTGTCGTTAAATAACAAGCGAGCCAGGTCAGACCTTCCAGAGATTTCGGATCGACGCAGTCAAACATCTCATGCTCTTCTTTAATAAAACAATCACGCCAGCCCAGAGCTAGCGAGGGTAAAAAGGGGAAGAACAATGCTCTTCCCCTGATACATATGACGCGGGGTTATCACCCGCCGGTCACAGACTTAGTATGTTTGTGCTTCAGCACCAAACCACTTTGTGATCATGGCGTTCAAAGTACCATCTGCCTTCATTGAAGAAATAGCAGCATCCATTTTGTCCTTTAGCGCGCCGTCTGATTCACGAACACCCATGCCGATGCCGCCACCTAGTGGCACTTCACCAGCAAAGACCATTTCGCCATTTGATTCAGCCACGAATGGTGCCAAGAATTCCTTGTCAGCCAACACAGCGTCAGCTTCGCCATTCTTCACAGCAGCAATTGTTTCGTCAGGTGTCGCAAACTCAACCAATGTCGCACCAGATGCGGCGATGTGGCTGGCTTGGATTGTGCCTGTTTGTGCTGCGATGACGCCGCCATTCAGGTCAACTGAAACACCTGCCATTGCAGCATAGGCTGATGGTGATGGTGGAATGTAGTCTTGTGTGAAATCGATCACTTCATCACGCTCAGCTGTGACTGACATGCCAGCGATGATTGTGTCATAGTTACCTGATACAAGGTTTGGAATGATTGAGTCCCATTCATTTGTGACCCACTCACAATCAAGCTGTGCACGTGAGCATAGCTCGTCACCAAGCTCGCGCTCAAAACCATCAACTTCACCAGCATCATTGATAAAGTTATATGGAGGGTAAGCCCCTTCTGTACCCATACGTACTTTGTCAGCCAATGCAGGTGCTGAAACAACTGCTAGCGCAGCTACTGTCATTAAGAACTTCTTCATGTCGTGTTCCTCCTAAAAGCGTTCTTTTAAGCACTTCGTATTTAAGATGTGGCAGTCGCGCTTAAAAACTGCCTCAACCGTTCTGATTTCGGGTTGGCAAACAACTCAGCTGGTTCACCTTCTTCCTCAATCAAGCCCTGATGTAGGAAAACCACACGGTCTGATACATCGCGGGCCAAAGCCATATCATGTGTCACTAATATCATAGTCCGCCCTTCAGCAGCTAGCTGTTTGATGACTTTCACCACTTCTTGTTCAAGCTCTGGATCCAGTGCTGAGGTTGGTTCATCAAATAATAAGGCCCGCGGCTGCATAGCCAATGCGCGCGCTATCGCGGCCCGCTGCTGCTGCCCGCCTGATAGTTGCGAGGGATAATTATCAGCCTTATCCACAATACCAACCTTATCAAGCCAATTTAAGGCTTCCGCCTCTACCTCTTTGCGATCGCGTCCTAAGACAGAGACAGGGGCTTCTGTCACATTTTGCAGAATCGTCATATGTGACCAGAGATTAAATTGCTGGAACACCATTGAGAGATTCGTGCGAATAGAAATAAGTTGGGCAGCATCTGCTGGCTTACGGCCTGACGAAGTCTCTTTCCACCGCACAGCGTCCCCTTCAATCAGGATATTGCCGCCTTCTGCCCATTCCAATAAATTGGCACAGCGCAATAAGGTCGACTTTCCAGAGCCAGACGAGCCAATCAGAGAAATCACCTCACCCTTATGAGCGGTAATAGACACCCCTTTTAGCACGGATAGTGTGCCAAATGATTTTTCAATCTGTTGTAATTCAATAACAGCCTGGGTCATGCCTATCACTTTTCATTATCACGCTTCCGCCCTCTGCCGAAGGTCAACTCTCCCTTGTTAAACGAAGCTACCATGCCATTCAACAAGTTTCCAACCCTCATACTCCTGCGACAACATATCCACGCTAGGCGCGCTGTGATGTATCTTGTCAGCGACGATGCTTCACAGTATGGTGCGGTCATCCGACGAGATATGTGTCATAGCAGTTTCAAACGGGTGGGGAATAAGATGACGAACCAAGACACAGTGCAAGAAGTGCCGCAACCAGATGCCGCTGATGGCTTTGTTGTGGCTGCCTTGTATAAGTTTGTAATGATGGAAGATTTGCCTCACTGGCAGGCGCAATTACGCGAAGTTTGCGCTGATGCAGATGCCATGGGCACACTTCTGATCGCCAATGAAGGTCTCAATGGCACGATTTCAGCGCCCTATGACGGGATGTGCCATTTTGTATCATGGCTGCGCTCACAAGCCGCCTTTCAGGATATCGCTATCAAATATGCTTTGCATGAAGACCGGCCATTTCATCGCATGAAAGTACGTTTGAAAAAGGAAATTGTGACGATGGGATGTCCTGATATCAACCCGTCACAAAATGCTGGCACCTATGTAGAGCCACAGGATTGGAACGCTCTTATTTCTGACCCTGACGTTATGGTTGTAGATACAAGAAACAGCTATGAGACAGCTATTGGCACCTTTAAAGGGGCGGTTGACCCGGAAACAGAAAGCTTCCGCGATTTTCCGGCTTGGGCACAATCGCTAGCAGACCGCCCAGATGGCGATAAGCCAAAGAAATTGGCCATGTTCTGCACCGGCGGCATCCGTTGTGAGAAATCAACAGCCTTGATGCGACAATACGGCTTTGATGAAGTATATCATTTAAAGGGCGGCATTCTGAAATATTTTGAAGATGTCCCTGTTGAAGAGTCACTCTGGGATGGTGAATGTTTTGTATTTGATTCACGCGTCTCAGTTGATCATGCGCTGAATAAGGGCTCTTATGATTTATGCTTCGCCTGCCGCATGCCTGTTTCTGAAGCTGATATGGATGATGAGAGATATCTTCCTGGCCTATCTTGCCCCCATTGTTTTGATACTAAAACAAAAGAGCAGATGGCACGCTATCACGAGCGTCAGAAACAAATGGCGTTGGCGGCACAGCGTGGTGAACAACATATTGGCAAATCAGTCACGCAAGACGACTAAGGCTTGTTTTTTCACCTAGTGATGCGGGTATAGACTTGCATTTTTAGCCCTGCCTGCCACTGTGACAGGGGGAGGCCACAGCCATGTTGCGTTTTACAAAATCATTCACACAGCAAGAAGCATTGCCACAAGAAGCCATCAACCGTGCCGTTGAAATTCTGCAAACGGGGCGCCTTCACCGCTATAATTTAACGGCAGGTGAAGACGGTGAAGTGGCGTTATTAGAGGCCGAATATGCCGCATGGCAAGGCGTTCCCTATTGTGTTGCCACCACTTCAGGCGGCACGGCTATTCAGTTAGCATTGCGTGCGGCAGGCGTCACTCCTGGCGATAAAGTCTTGGCAAATGCCTATACATTAGCCCCCGTGCCAGGCGCGATTTACAATACAGGCGGCGTGCCGGTTCTGGTTGAGATTGATGATTCCTATCATATTGATTTAGCGGATTTACGCCGCAAAGCTGAAACGCATCAAGCGCGGTATTTATTGCTCTCTCACATGCGTGGTCACATCGCAGACATGGATGCTATTTGTGCGATTGCTGAGGAATTTGGCATTGCCATCATCGAAGATTGTGCCCATACGATGGGCGCGCGCTATCATGGTATCCGCTCAGGTAATTTCGGCCATGTGGCTGCTTTTTCAACACAGACCTATAAGCATATCAATTCTGGAGAAGGCGGATTATTAACAACATCTGATCCCCTCATCGCTGCCAAAGCGATCATTATGTCTGGCTCTTACATGCTATATGAAAGACATGGCGCGCGACCTGGTCCTGAGATTTTTGATCAAATTAAGACAAGAATGCCGAATTTTTCCTGTCGGATGGACCATTTACGTGCGGCTCTTATTCGAACACAACTCTCATCACTTGATGACACAATTGCACGATGGAACCGCCTTTATGACAGATTAGATCATAATCTGAGACAGATTACCGGTGTGTCTTTGCCGCAACGCGCACAGGCCGAATTTTATGTTGGCTCATCAATCCAATTCCGCCCAGAGGCGCTATCAAAGGCGGATATCCCTGCCTTCATTAAAGGCTGCGGAGAACGTGGCGTGGAGCTAAAATGGTTTGGGGCTGATGAGCCTGTGGCTTTCACAAGCCGCTATGATAGCTGGCACTATCTCAATGATGATACTGAGCTGCCAGCCACAAAGCGCGCTTTGGATAAAACCATCGATATGCGTGTGCCTCTGACATTTTCAGAAGATGATTGTGATGTGATCACCACAATTATTGAAACCGTGTTGACGGAGCAAATCGCGGCTTAGCGCAGGGCAGCAATATTATCAGCATAGGCAGCAGGGCCGCCTTTAAACACAGCTGATCCTG
The DNA here is from genome assembly GCA_937924895.1 of uncultured Alphaproteobacteria bacterium. Taxonomy (GTDB): domain Bacteria; phylum Pseudomonadota; class Alphaproteobacteria; order Puniceispirillales; family Puniceispirillaceae; genus UBA685. The sequence continues at coordinate 576 of CALEYP010000096.1, read as the reverse complement.
CCACCAGCACATTCGCGCCAGCTGACACAACGTCTGCAGCATTAGCTGCGGTGACACCCCCATCAACTTGAATGTCGATATCACGCGCGCCAACCATTTCTTTAATCTCTGCAATCTTGGCCAATTGCGAAGACAAGAATGACTGTCCTCCAAACCCTGGGTTCACACTCATCACCAGAATCAAATCAAGCTTATCAAGAACATAGCGCAAACAATCTGGTGAGGTATGCGGATTGAGCGAAACCCCCGCACGGCATCCTGCCTCGCGAATAGCCGCCAAAGTTCTATCGAGATGGGTACAGGCTTCCGCATGGACGGTAATGCCTTGGCAGCCCGCATCAACATACGCATCCAGCAAATCATCTGGGTTTGTGACCATGAGATGCGCATCAAAATATTTGTCTGTTGCGCCACGAACCGCCTTGATAATAGGTGGTCCAAAAGTGAGGTTTGGCACAAAATGGCCATCCATCACATCCAAATGGATCCAATCGGCCCCTGCCTCGTCAATCCGTGTAATCTCAGCACCCAGCTCTGCAAAATTCGCAGAAAGGATAGATGGCGCAATTAATGTGG
>CALEYP010000095.1 GCA_937924895.1 uncultured Alphaproteobacteria bacterium | reverse complement strand
TGTATGGACCAAGGATGCTTGGGCAACGCTGTTCAAGACAATAAGGCAAGTGATAGCCAAAAAATACTTTATCATGATTTACACTCCTTACACATTTCAGCCCCCCTCTACGCTATCATGAAAAAAAAGAAAGCTGAAGGGATAGGGAGTGGGGGCGTTTGAATCACCATAACTCTGGTTTGGATAGCGCAGACACACACGCAAAGGGCGTGGGTTCTTCCGGTAAATATGCGTCACTTAATATCATTCCTGCCCAACCAAATGGATATTGTAATGGATAGGGCGGCACAAAGGGCCGTCCAATCTCTTCCCTAAACCCAAATCGGCTATAGTAAGTGGGGTCACCATAAACTAACAGACAATCAGCCCCGTCTCTGGTAAGCCTGTCTATTCCATTTTTGATGAGCTTTGCGCCAACTCCTTTTTTCTGATGCTTTGGAGCGACAGCAAGAGGCGCAAGAATGTAGCCCACCATACTAGGGTCAGTTCTCAAAAAGATGGGGCTGTAAGACACATATCCCACTATCTGATTTTCAGCCTCCGCCACTAGTGATGTGATTGGCGGATGAGTGGTTTCCCCAGCTAGGTCAGCGACAAGCTCCATGATAACCTTGTTCTCTTCATCAGAAAACGCAGTTTCAATAACCTCTCGGATTACATTCAAATCCGTTTCACGTGCACATCTAATAATCATAGGACGTCTCTGGTAAATGGCGTCATGGCCATCTACTAAGGCGTGCCCCGCCACTGGTGGCATTGCCATAGGGCTTATGGGGAAAGCCGTAATATAGATGGTTACTAAGTAAGTTTGCTAACCAATAACTCTATTTTTTTGATCGATTTGGTTTGCTCTTTTTGCATCGCTTTCACAAGCTCTACCTCACGGTTTAGCAATTCCAATATCTTTTGATTTCGACCAGTGATGGCTACAACATTTTCGCCATCATTGCCTTCTTCCGCTAAAAAATAAGTGGGGCTCACCCCTAATATCCCGCTCAGAGAAACTAGCTTATTCACTCTAGGTTCACTCTGGTCTTTTTCCCAAGCTTGAAGTGTCTTTGGCCTTACTCCCAACAAATTGGCAGTCATCTGTAAGCTTAAACCGGCCTTTTTCCGTGAGTTAAATATTCGCCCCCCTAAACTCAGAATTTCTTCTGAATTTGATATGACATTCTCACCTTGATTTGGGTTGTCCATTATGTTTCCTTTACGACATTATGACGGTTTCAGGTTATTTTAATATAGAGGGGAAATCAACAACTATTCTCTGAGGCTTCATTCTACATTTGAAAACAACGCCGGATATTCGTCATAGATGTGATATCTGATCTAAAAAAGGACGATGCCTCGTAAGAAGGATGATAAGAGGAGGCGTTCATGGAAACCTATTTCCCCCATCTGGCGAGCCCTGCGGCATCATCAAAAAAAGCGAAGCAGGCCTATCGCCATTTATCCTTGTTTGTATCTTTAGTGACTATTGGCCTCATTGCTTGGCTAGCAGGCGCGTCATAATCTGATGCGCATCAGGACAAAGTCTTGTCATGAATGTGACAGGCCGCAAGAGGCACTATATCGGTGTCGCTATGATACCCTCAAAAGTTGGGTCTTTTTATGTGGGCGCTGCCTTCTAACAATCAAAGCGGCTTTCCCTGATAGTTATGAATATGGCGGGACATGGAAGAGCCGCAAAAAATGAGCCTCTCCCCTACACATCACCGCTGCCTATCTTGGCTAGCGATGAGGGGGTGCTATCAAATCTGGCATGATGCCAAGGTGATTGCGCCATACAGCTAGGCTGACAAGCGGCGCATCTCCTGTTTGGATGGCATGCGCTTCTTGCGTCTCATGGATGATATGTTCGCCTGCTCTGAGCGTCTGATCTGGTTTATTCTCTCTTTGGAAAATCGCACCTCCCGACAGGACAAAATATAACTCTTCTGCCGGATGTTTATGCCAAGGATAAAAGGTATGTGGCGGCAAATAGACAAAATAAAGATGCATTTCCTCAGAGGTAAATGGCGCATCATAGCCAATGATTTCACAAGTGGCTAAGCGGTCGGCAAAGCTGAAATCAATGTCATTCGGTTGGTCGGCGTGAGGGCGATAAATATGCGGCCATATCAGATGCGGGGCTGCCTCTCTTACGGCGCGCACAAGTGCCTGATAGGGGGCAGGGGCGGTGCTATCACTATTGAGGAAATGGGCGCATCCGGGGTGCAGTTGCGGCGTGATTTGTTGCGGGTCACACTGCTCTGGCAGGGTGGAAAAATCACGTAGCGCTCTCTCTCTTTCATAGAGGTCATGACAGGCTGATAGGAGCGTGTGATAGGGCGTCTCATGGTCTGGCAGGGGCATAGAGGCAACAATCTAACAACAGTGGTCTAGGGCGTGCAATCGCTTGGCAAGCGACAGAAATAAATCATATAATCGAAGCTATTACAAATCGTAAACTGAATAAGCTGAACCAGCATCTGCCAAAGGATGATCCTATGAAACTTGTACGATACGGCGCTAAGGGGCAAGAGAAGCCAGGCATCATCGCCTCAGATGGGACTGTACGTGACTTATCAGCGATTGTGAGTGATATCACAGGCGATGAGCTGGCCCATGAGATGGATAAATTGCGTGCAATTGACCCTGATAGTTTGCCAGAGGTAACGGTTGATCGCTATGGCGCTTGCGTTGGCAATATCGGTAAATTCATGTGTATTGGGTTGAATTATTCTGACCATGCCGCTGAAACAGGTGCGGCAATCCCAGAGCATCCTATTCTATTTATGAAAGCGACCTCTGCGGTGATTGGCCCGAATGATAAGGTCATGATCCCGCGCGGCTCAACCCATACAGATTGGGAAGTGGAGCTTGGTCTCGTCATCGGCAAGACATGTAAATATGTGACGCCAGATGAAGCGCTTGATTATGTCGCTGGCTATTTCGTGGCCAATGATGTCTCAGAGCGCCATTTCCAGCTGCAGCTAACAGGCTCTTGGACAAAGGGCAAATCATGTGACACCTTTGGTCCCATTGGCCCCTATCTTGTGACCGCTGATGAGGTGCCTGATCCTCAAGCTCTGTCCCTTGGCCTGAAAGTCAATGGCAAGGTGATGCAGGAAGGTAGTACAGCTAAGATGATTTTCTCTGTCGCAGAGATTATCTCACATCTCTCACAGCTTATGACATTGCATCCTGGTGATGTGATTTCCACCGGCACACCGCCAGGTGTCGGGATGGGCATGAAGCCAGAGCCGGTTTATCTTAAAGACGGGGATGTGATGGAGCTTTGGATTGAGGGATTAGGCGAGCAACGCCAAGAGGTAGGACAGGATAGTTAGGAAAGGGCTTAAAGGATGAGCGACCAAATACAGATTGCTTTTTTAGGCACAGGTCTGATGGGTGGGCCAATGGCCCGTAACCTTTTGAAAGCAGGTTTTCAGGTCAAAGCATGGAACCGAACCGCTGAAAAAGCCGCACCGCTTGCGGCTGATGGTGCGGTCATTTGTCAAACCGCTGCAGAGGCCGTATCTGGTGCTGATATCATCATCCTGATGGTCTCTGATGGGCCGACGGTTCATCAGCTTCTCTTTGAACAGAATGTTGCCGGCGCGATGTCATCAGGCGCACTTGTGATTGATATGAGCTCCATCAAAGCCAAGGAGGCCCGCGCTCATGCCGCCCAATTGGCAGAGCTAGGGATAGGGCATCTCGATGCGCCAGTCTCTGGCGGGACTAAAGGCGCTGAGGCGGCAAGTCTTGCGATCATGGTAGGCGGGGAGGCATCAGATTTTGCCACCGCAGACCCTATCTTTGCTGCGATGGGACGGGCGGTTCATGTCGGTCCAGCAGGGGCAGGGCAGCTGTCAAAATTGGCAAATCAAGCGATTGTCGGTGTGACCATCGGCATTGTTGCAGAAGCAATGTTATTTGTGGAAAAAGGCGGGGCTGATCCCGCGGCTGTGCGGCAAGCACTCTCTGGTGGTTTTGCTGATTCTACGATCTTGCAACAACATGGTGCGCGCATGACCACAGGTGATTTTGTGCCAGGAGGGACATCACAGACACAGGTAAAAGATATGAATAATGTGCTGGACGAAGCCTCTGATCTGGCGCTTACTTTGCCCTTAACCAAGATAGTCAGAGATCGTTATGCACGCCTTGTGGAGACGCTTGATGCAGGGGACAAGGATCATTCGGCTCTCTATTTGGAATTATTAGATCTCAATCATCACTGAAATGAGACTTCCTCATAGGGTATGAAAATAGCGTAAAGCCGCAATTATGAGGTCGAAGTCAGCATATTAGGAAAAGGCTATGTCAGAGACGCAATCACAATCTACGCCCCTTGAACAGATCATTGATTTAGATACGCATCCGCTGGGGGATGAGGTGTTTCGTGCCTCATGTCGTGAGGCGCTTGCGGCAAATGGCGTTTTATCATTAACGGGGTTTCTGCAAGACAAGGCACTCGCAACATTAGTCGCAGATGCCACAGAGACCGCGCCGCTCGCCTATTATGCATCTGGCACTCATAATGTTTACCTGACACCGCGCGATGAGTGCCTTGATGCTGACCATGTTTTTAACCGGCAGGTTGTCTCTTCCAAAGGGGTGATTGGCACGGATCAATTGGCACCAGATTCGTTGCTTCATGATCTCTATCACAGCTCGTTATTTCAGTCTTTTATCTGTGATGTGGTGGAGCAAGAGGCCATCTATCCTTATGCGGACCCGTTATCCTCAATCAATGTGCATTATGCCGGAGACGGCAAAGAGCTAGGCTGGCATTTTGATAATTCAGCCTTTGCTATCACCTTGCTCTTGCAAGCGCCTGAGGCAGGCGGTGTCTTTGAATATGTCAAAGATGTCAGAGATGCCGAGGCCGGTGACTATAATTTTGACGCGGTAGAAGCCATTTTAGATGGGGTCACGCCTGCCACGTCACTTCCTATTGAACCGGGGACATTGGTCTTGTTTCGCGGGCGCAATGCGATGCATCGTGTCACGCCAACCATTGGCAAGCGTGACCGTATGCTTGTCGTTTTGGCCTATAATGAAGCACCACATATTGCCCTATCAGAAAGTGCGCGCATGACCTTTTTTGGTCGATTAGGGTAGGAGGCGTGATGCCTTCTGCCGGGCACTATCCTGACCCGAAGCTATAGCTTTTGGGTAAAATCTGACAAAGACGCTTAGAAAAAGTCTCATATGATAATCTAGCTTGCACGGCGCACGTAAAATACCAATGGGACGGGCTGTTAATATTTAGGAATTAAGAATATGAGTGACTCAAATTCATGTGGTTGTGGCCGCAGCCCAACAGGGAAATGCTGTGGTTGGCATAATCTGTCAGACGAGCAATATGCTGAGAAGAAAGCGCAGTGGGAAGCCAAGCAAGCTGCAAAGCAGTCAGCTAGCTAAGCTTAAAGGGTCAATGAATGGTATCATTGACCCTTTTTGTTTTTCAGTTTTATCGCCTTACGCCTATTGGCTTTGATAGGCGGGCGCCGCCTCTGTTAAGGCTTGATGATATGCCACCATGCGTGCCGTGGCATTGGTGTCAATAATCAAGATAACCGCCATCATCGCAATGGTGCTCACACAGCTGGCTTGCCAGATAGGCGCTTTGACAAACAACAATAATCCGGCAGCGATGAGAGTAATAAGCGGCAAGGCGCGGTAAATGGCTGTCTCATATCCTGATATGGTTTTGCTTGCTCGTGCTAGCTCAGAGGCAAGGAAGGCCGCAGCATCTGTTTGAAACGCCTCTGGGAAGGCAACCAGGCGCAGCTGATTAGAGATGACAAGTCCTACCCCTAAAATAATCAGCAAAGCCCCAACCACCAAAAGAGGGATAATGTAGGCTTTAGCTGTATCTGTTCTGCCATAATGCCACAATCCATAGCTAATGAGGCAGCAGGCAAGCCCGCATAGCGCAAAAAAGGCAGAGGATAACATTTCCGCTTTTGCCCACTCTGTCGCTGTCTTTAAAATATCAATTTGTACATCAGTCATAAAGTCTCTCCCCCTTTAGGCATGCGCAAAAAGCAATACCATTCTAAATTGTAAATAACTGATAAACCGAAGGGGGAGATAGTATATTTTTTGAGAGATAGAACAGAAACAGAAGGCATCTTGGCAAGGGGGCTGCCAATTTGTTATTGTTTAGATGCAAAAGTCTTTCAAGCCAACGTTTCCTCCAATACGTTACCTCTAGGCGGCTTGAGAAAGGTGGTTCGCTCCCATAATCACCAGCTGGTTGTAAGGCCACCCAGCAAATATCATCATATCAGGACCATCGTCGTCTGAGGTGTCTCGCTCCAGTTTATAGATCAATCCGTAAATTGAGGTCGCCGCTCACAGTGAATGAGGCATCTCGAAATGATGGGGGACCAAAGCTGCCTTTGGCATTATTGCTAAAGCCATATTGTTCTTTGGGAACGCCAAAGAAATTTTTATCCATCTCATTATTATAATTTGCATCAACAAAGATACCGATGGCATAGGTGCCATCTGGCAACGTAAAGCGATAGGTGGCGGTGCCAGTCCCTACATCTTCAATGGCGCCGTCAATAATCCCTTTGGCAGCGCCTCCTTTGTCGCCTGTATCATTTTCAAACACATCGGCATCATCATAGATGGCTAGGTGCATCTCACCTGCTTTAGTGATGTTTGTGACCTCCACCGTCACAGTGCCAGCTTGGGCGAGTGGGAGGAAGGCGAAGCTGAGGATGGTCGCGGCAAGTGCTTGGTACCGTGTCATGAAATAATCCACTTCTATGTTCTGTATTCCTTTAGTTATAGCTCAAATCATACAGATTTGTCACCTATGAGAGGATTGCTAGTCTGGAGGCATGACGAATCATTTCACGAGATGACGGCATGGCGCCACTCGGAAATAGGGTGTGACTATAGGATTGTTATAGAACACAAGAAAATAGGATAAATCTGTGATTAATGCATCGATAATAAAAAATATTTTTTTATATAGATAATTCATTATCAAAAAATAGGAAATAATACTAATGAGTCTCCTCTTTCACATATCGTTTAGGAGACGAAAATGAGCTATATCAAACAGATGGTTGTGGCAGTGATTGGCGCATTTATGATAATGACGCCAGCGCTTGCGCAAGACAGATATGACACGCAAAAAGTGGTATATCATATCAATTATAATGGCGGCGAAGATGATAAGGCCTATCGGGGCGCGTTGCGGAATATCCAAAATCACATTAATGCGGTGGGGGCAGATAATTTAGATATTAAAGTCGTGCTGCATGGCAATGGTGTCGCATTGCTAAACAGCGCATTGTCTAATGACCTTCTCCAAAATAATGTGACGACTTTGAAGTCTCAGAATGTGGCATTTCATATTTGTAACAACACATTGAAAGGCCGCAAGATTAGTTATGAGGCTGACCTATTTGATGTGTTTGAAGAAGATATTGTGCCCAGTGGTGTGGCGGAATTGAGCCATCTGCAACAGCAAGGCTATACCTATATCAAACCATAAATCCTCTCGGTAGGAATAGAGGAAAAGCAGGGTCGCATATGCCCTGCTTTTTTATTGGCCAGTGATGAGGTCTTCCCACCAGCTATCAAAAAGAGGTGGGTCAGAGAGCGGGATAATATCTCCAAGCCGCGGTGTAATCAGTTTAATATCAGCGGCCTTAGCGCGTTTGGTAATTTCGCGCGGCGGGTCGTACCAATTATGAACCGATAAATCAAACATCCCCCAATGAATCGGCACAAGATAGCTGCCGCCTAGTTCCTGGAATCCTGTAATGGCTTCTTCTGGCATATTGTGAACAGCGCGCCAATCTTCGTTATATTGGCCATTTTCCATAAAGACGACATCAAAGGGACCATAGCGTTCACCAATGGCTTGGTAATGGGTGTCATAGCCTGAATCACCGCTAAAAAAGACACGTTCTGTCTGGCTCTGGATGACCCATGATGCCCATAGTGTTTTATTGTTATGCATGACGCCAATCCGGCCAGAGAAATGTTGTGATGGCGTAGCTGCAAAGGTAAGGGGGCCTAAAGTTGCCTCATCCCACCAATCAAGTTCAGTAATGCGATCAGCTGGCACACCCCAATATCGCAAATGAGATCCAACACCTAACGGGGTTAGGAAATGGGCGTCTGTCGCTGCAAAATGCTTCACTGTCTCCATATCAAGATGGTCGTAATGATCGTGCGAGATGATGATATAATCAATATCTGGCAAATTATGGATATCAATCGCTGGGGGCTGAAACCGCTTGGCAGCAATCGGGAGGGGTGCCGCATGGTCAGAGAAAATCGGGTCAAATAGGACCACAGTCTCAGCAATCGATAATAGGATTGTAGAATGACCAAGCCAGATAAATTTGGCATCATCACGGCTATCTAGAAAATAGGCCAGGCTTTCATGTTTGACCTCAGTCAGGGTCACATCTGGAACCGTTTGATTGCTGTTAAAAAGGAAATTTGGTTTATCCCGCCCGAAAGGATCTTGCCAGAAACTTTGCCCAACAGTCATCGTATCCAAGATATCCGGACGCCTGTTCACAAACATCTCTCTATCATGATCATAATGGGGAGAGGCTTCTACCTCTTCTAAATAGGTGCCAGACGGGATAGCGCCAAATTGTTCACATCCCACAAAAAGCCCGATGCCCAATAAAAGGCATAATGTCATGGCGGCAGATTTCGGATAACGCGTCATAGTCTGTTTCATGGGAACGGTCACAATATCAATAATAAATAAGGAAAAGGTCTATAACAAAGCGCGGAGGCTTTTCTGGAAGATGGCGCACAAATTCGTGAGCTCTGCCTCAGAGGTGGCGGCATTTTTAATGCCCGTTGCTGTGGCACAGAAAAAGGCAGCGATATGTGCCGCTTCAGATTTTGAAATATTATCGCCCAGCAGGTTTGCGAGGGTCGCTGCAATCAGCATTTCTTTTTGACGGGTCGCAAGCGCCATTTCTTCGGTCACAAGTGAGGTTGCCGCTTTTTCAATTTCCTCTGCCTCTGGCATCGCATTAATCATTTGCCACGGCTCTTTGGTAAAATGCGTGATGAAACAGCTCAGCGTCTCATCCAGCGTGGTGCATTGAGAGAGGGCCGCCTCACAACGCTTCAAACTATCATCAAAATAATATTGCACAACAAGGCGCAACAATGCGTCCTTATTTGGCACGCGGTTATAGAGCGTTTGGCGTGAGATACCCGCACGATCAGCAACATCTTGCATGGTTGTTTTGCGTAGGCCATAGCGCCCAAATTGCTCAAGTGCGGCAAGCGCGATAGAAGAATCTGTCAAAGTCATATTGACAAACTAACAAATATTGTACAAAAGTCAATTTACAAAAATATAAATATTGTAAAATCGTCAAGTTTTGGAAAGGACTTACACATGGCTCGTATTCTTGTCACAGGCGCCTCTGGCTTTATTGCGCTTCATTGTATTGACCAGCTTTTGGCCCAAGGTCATGAGGTTCGCGGCACAGTGCGGTCTTGCTCCCGTGAGGCAGAGATTATGGCAGCACTTGCCGAGGCAGGACATCAGAAACCACAACTCTCCCTCTATGAAGCTGATTTGACAAAAGAGGCTGGCTGGGATGACGCTGTCGCAGGATGTGACTATGTCTTGCATGTGGCCTCTCCTTTTATCCTTGGCGTTCCCAAACATGAGGATGATTTGATTAAGCCCGCAGTCTCTGGTGTTGATTATGTTGTATCTGCCGCCATCAAACATCAGGTCAAGCGCGTTGTGCTCACCTCCTCTGGGGCAGCTATTACAGATACGCATGATGGCAAGACACATTTCACTGAAGCGGATTGGACAGATGTCTCTCATCCAAAAACATCCGCCTATTATAAGAGCAAGACACTCGCAGAACAGCGCGCTTGGGCGTTGATCAATGACCAATCAGGGGCGCAGAAAACAGAATTATCAGTGATCAACCCCACCGTGGTTGTAGGCCCGACATTGACCGATGATATTGGTACATCGAATGACTTCATTCGCCAGATTATCGCTGGCAAAGTCCCGGCAGCGGCCAATTTGCATTTTGGCTTTGTCGATGTGCGAGATGTTGCAGCGGCGCATATCACAGCGATGACACATGACAAAGCTGCTGGTGAGCGTTTCATCATCTCGGCTGAGGAATTATGGCTAATTGAGCTCACAACCTTCTTGCGCGAGAATGGCTATCAGAAATCACCGACGCGGCGCATGCCAAATTGGCTTGTGAAATTATTTGGCATGGTGGATGCACCGACCAAGCAAATCTCAGAATTGCTCGATTCTGAGCGTTATACCCCTGCTGATAAAGCCAAAAACTTGCTTGGTTGGCAGGCGCGTGACATTCATAGCTCATTGCTAGAGACAGCGGCGCAACTAGCCAAGATGGGGCATGCCAAATAGGCACCTTATTGGCTTGGCATCGCGAACCGTATTAAGAGGAAAGATAATGGCAAAAGCGTTGATTTTCGGAAGTCTCATACTTCTATCTGTTTATGTGATTTATGTACTGCCTGTGGCGCTTTTTGCCTCTCTTCTTCTGGGAAGTGAGGTGTTCACCTCATCACATCTGTGGCCAACCTTAGTGATTGCCGCACTAATATTTTATTATTTCCGCACCCATGCGACATCAAAATTCCTAAGCCATTTTGCGCATTATGGCATGGGGATAGGATTTATTGCGCTTTGCGTTGCGCTTCTGACCAAGGGAACTGCTTCTCTCATGCCAGAGGCTGACAAGCTGATTGGTGGTGTAGGGTTGGTGTTTGCTTTGGGGCTCTCAGCCTATGCGCTGTGGCAAGGTAGGCGGCTCACGATTAAGCGGCTATCTGTGCCGACTGATAAAGTCTCACAGGCCCATCACTTTATCTTCATAAGTGATGTCCATCTCGGCTCAAATCCAGCCTCTCATCTAGAGAATATCTGCCGTATGATAGAGGATGAGCCTTATGATGCGCTTCTCATAGGCGGCGATTTATTTGATTCAAGCGCGTTTCAGCCTGAGGATTTAGCGCCGCTACGCACCATCACAAAGCCAATTTATTTCGTGACAGGCAATCATGAATATTACGTCGCTAATCATGAAGGAAAGCTGGAAAGCCTCGCTGATTATAACATCATCAGCCTCGCTAATGAGGCCATCATGCATGATGAAATCCAGCTTGTTGGCCTGTCTGATAACCAGCCCGTGGTAGAGCAAGCGCGCCATGCAACAGCCCTTGTCTCCGAACCCTATTTCTCTTTATGTCTTGTGCATCAACCAGGGCTATGGGGTCGCCAGCCAAAAGCTACTGATTTGATGCTATCTGGTCATACGCATAACGGCCAAATCTTCCCCTTTAGCTGGCTCGTGCGCCTGCAATTCAAAGCCGTTTATGGGCTGTATCAAGAGGGGCCGTGCCAGATTTATGTCTCATCAGGGGCTGGCACATGGGGGCCGCCCATGCGCCTTGGTACCCAAAATGAGATCATTCACCTGACCATATCACCACAAGGATAGGCTGGTCCTAGAGCCGTGCGGCATGCCACGCAATATGGTCATCAATAAAGCTTGTGACAAAATAATAGCTGTGGTCATAGCCCTCTTGATACCGCAATGTGACAGGCACAGATGCCGCTTTGGCCGCATCGGCAAATAGCTCAGGTCGTAACTGTTCGGCATAAAAGGGATCATCGCTTCCCACATCAATTAAGATGTCATCCGCCCAACCACGTGTGGCCACGAGGTGACAGGCATCATAAGTTTGCCATTGGGTTTCATCTGGCCCCAAATAAGCGGTGAAAATATCGCGTCCCCATGGCACTTGCGTTGGGGCCACAATAGGGGCAAAGGCAGATACAGATCCAAAGAGATGCGGATATGTCATCGCTAATGTGAGTGCGCCATGGCCACCCATTGAATGACCTGTAATGCCAGCTTTGCCCTCTGCTAGAGGCAGGAGTGATGCGACAAGCGCAGGCAATTCTTCGGTGATGTAACGGTCCATCTTATAATGAGAGGCCCATGGTTCTTGGGTGGCTGTCATATAAAAACCAGCCCCTTGGCCAAGTGCATAATTCTCGTCATTCGCAACCGCATCACCGCGCGGTGAGGTATCAGGGAAAACCAACACCATATTTGCAGCCGCTGCGGCTTGTTGGGCGCCAGCTTTGGTCGCAGCATTTTCCCATGTGCAGGTCAGGCCACTTAGAAAATAAAGTGGTCGAAAAGGCCCATCGCCCTGCGGGACGAATAGCGCAAATTCCATATCACAATCTAAAAGGTCGCTTTTATGACGCCACACCTGATGGGTGCCGCCGTGAAGTTTCACAGACGCAATTTGTTCCATACTCTACCGCCAGACTTAGAATTTAATGACTGTGCGGATGGCGCTACCATCATGCATCATGTCAAAGGCATCATTGATTTTCTCAAGCGGTAAGACATGCGTGATCATAGGGTCGATCTCTACCTTGCCTTGCATATACCAATAGACAATCTTCGGCACATCGGTACGGCCTCTTGCGCCGCCAAAGGCTGTGCCGCGCCATGAGCGTCCAGTGACCAATTGGAAGGGGCGCGTTGAAATTTCCTGACCTGAGCCAGCAACACCGATAATGATGCTCTCGCCCCATCCCTTATGCGCCGATTCAAGGGCAACACGCATAACATCCGTATTCCCAATACATTCAAAGGTATAATCAGCGCCGCCTTGTGTCACGTCAATCAGATGCTGGGTTAAGTCCCCCTCAATTTGGGAAGGATTAACAAAATCAGTCATGCCAAAACGCTCACCCCAGCTGCGTTTCTCATCATTGAGGTCAACACCAACAATTTGGCTCGCGCCGATCATGCGTAAGCCTTGAATCACATTCAGACCAATCCCACCTAGGCCGAATACAATCGCCCGGCTTCCTGCTTCGACCTTGGCTGTATTTATCACTGCGCCAATTCCGGTGGTCACACCACATCCGACATAGCAGACACTCTCAAATGGTGCAGCTTTGTCAATTTTTGCAACGGCGATCTCTGGCAAGACTGTATGGTTGGCAAAGGTTGAGGTGCCCATATAATGATAGATGGGCTGCCCTTTATAGGAAAAGCGGGTGGTACCATCTGGCATCAGCCCTTGGCCTTGGGTTGATCGAATAGACTGACATAAATTGGTCTTAGGATGCAGGCAATAATCACATTCCCGGCATTCCGGCGTGTAGAGCGGGATCACATGATCGCCCACTTCAAGCGAGGTCACACCTTCGCCAATTTCACGCACGATCCCCGCCCCTTCATGGCCGAGGATAGCGGGGAAAATGCCTTCTGGGTCCGCACCAGACCGCGTGAATTCATCGGTATGACAGACACCTGTCGCGATGATTTCAATCAGCACTTCGCCCGCCTTTGGGCCCTCTAGATCAACTTCTACAATCTCAAGTGGTTTACCTGCTTCAAAGGCAACTGCGGCGCGTGTTTTCATGGCATCATTCCTCTGTAAAAAAGTATGGCTTTCACCTTAGTCATAGCGCCTCGTTTCCGGCAAGCCTAAACGCACAGCTTTTTGTGATCTGAAAGTAAGGCTGACAGCTACAAAGAAGGGATGTTAGAAAGAGGTTAACATGACGCTGCCAGATCTATTTCACCTTACGATTACAAGTGAAGATGCTCTCTGGCAATGGCTCGATGCCAATCATTCACAAACAGACAGTATCTTGCTTGTGACTTACAAAGCAGCGGATAAACAGCGTTATGTCAGCCGCACCCAAGTGCTGGATGCTTTGCTTGCCCATGGCTGGATAGATGGTCGGCGCTATGGGTATAATGAGGCAAAAACGGCGCAATTAATCAGTCCGCGCAAACAACAAAAATGGGCGAAATCATATCGTGACCGCTATGAGGCTTTAGCAGTGGCAGGGCGTCTTCATCCAGCTGGCATTGCCGCGGCAGATTGGGCAAAATCTCATGGTACATGGTGTGTGGATGAAGATGTTGATGCGGGGCACACCCCAGATGATCTAAGAGACTATCTTCTGGCGGCACAAGCCAATCGCTGGTGGGAGGCCGCTGCCCCTTCTTATCGGCGGAATATTTTACGGTGGTTAAAATCAGCGAAAACCCCGAAAACAAGAGAGGCGCGATTGCAGAAAATCACGGCGGCCTGTGGGGCAGGTGAGAAGATTCCGCATTTCTAAGTCAGGCATTATCCTTTAGGGCGCAAGGCGGCTAAGATGGCGGATTCTAGTTCCTGCTCTAATTCGCGTGCTTTGGCAATATAGGCGTCATTTTGAGTCACAGACATATCTTTACGCCAGCTCTCAGCTAATTCTTGCAACGCATATTCATCATGACTGGCAAAGGCTTTTTCCGCCTGTTCAGCTTCATAAGAGGTGAGCCCCACGCCCTCCAACACATGGCGGCCAGCCCGCAAAGACGCATCAAATAATTCACGTACAATATGCGTGGCGCCCGCTTGATGAAGCTCATACATATGAGCGCGGTCATGAGCTCTGGCTACAATGGTTAAATCAGGGCGCTGTTGGCGTGCATAATATACCAATTTGACAGCATCGTCAGGATTATCAAGCGCTACCATCAAGACAGCGGCCTCAGCCAAGCCAGCCGCTTTTAGAATATCAGGACGTGTGGGATCGCCAAGATAAACCTTAAAGCCGAAACGCTTCATCAAATTGATGATTTTCAAATTATTATCAAGGACAACGGTGCGAATGCCGCTATTACGCACGAGGCGGTTAACTATCTGTCCAAAGCGCCCGACACCAACAATGATCACAGGCCCCGTTTCATCAACCTCATCAGCATCAGGGGTGACGCCAGCTCTGGCAAGGCGCTTTTCAATCTGTTCATGCGCGATGAATAAAAGCGGGGTGACTAACATTGATAGCGCCACAACCAACAATAATTGCTGGCCTAAATCATAAGGCAGAACATTTTGCTGAAGACTAAAAGCAATCAGCACAAAGCCAAATTCACCAGCTTGAGCCAAAGATAGCGTAAAGAGCCAGCGGCTGCCGCCTTGCATGCGGAAGAGTCTTGCAATGAGATATAAAATAACAGCTTTGATGAGAATGACGCCGGCCATCATCACGGCGATGAGAAGCGGCTCTGCGAATAACACTTTGAAATCAATGCCAGCGCCAACTGTAATAAAAAATAAGCCAAGCAAAAGACCCTTGAAAGGTTCAATATCGCTCTCTAATTGATGCTTAAATTCCGAATTGGCTAGCACCACACCGGCGAGGAAGGCGCCAAGGGCTGGCGATAGCCCGAGGCGTAACATTAGATAGCTAATGCCAAAGACAATCAGCAGGGTAAAGGCAGTGAATAATTCGCGAACCCGTGCGGCATGTAAGACACCAAATAGAGGCCCTGCCAAAAAATTACCAGCTAGGATGATGCCACCAATCACCGCAATGATTGCAAGCGCAGACAGCCAGCCAGGGGCATCTGCTAGGAATTGCCCATCATGATAACCTTTATTTTGTGCCGCATATGCCGCGCTCTCAGCCGTTAGATCTGGCATCATTAAAAGTGGAATGATGGCAAGCATCGGAATGACAGCGACGTCCTGCATAAGCAACACAGAAAAGCTAGACCGTCCGCCATTTGACGATAATAGGCTGCGCTCATTAAGAGTTTGTAAGACAATCGCGGTAGATGACAGGGCAAAAATCATACCAACGGCCAGCGCAATTTGCCAACTCTGCCCTGCGATGAGAGCGATAGCCGCAAAAGCCACGATCGTGAGGCTAATTTGTAAGCCACCCAACCCCACTAATTTATGCCGTATCTGCCAGAGATGACGCGGTTCTAATTCCAAGCCGATGACAAATAACATCATCACAACACCAAATTCGGCAAAATGCTGTAAGGCGCTGGTTTCTTGTCCAACCAGGCCAAAAAGCGGGCCAATGATGATCCCTGCCAGAATGTAACCCAACACTGAGCCTAATCCGAGGCGCGAGGCAATCGTCACAGCGATAAGGGCTGCACCAAGATAGATAATAATTTGTAATAATAACGGAGCCATCTTTGCCTCATGTGCCAGTCTAGGAGACAGTATCATATGTTATGTAAGGTAACAGGATTAAGAGGTGAGGGGTAGGGTGGCAAGAGGTCTCATCTGGGTGGGATATTTGGTCAAACAGGAGATAGCGTGAAGACGCCTCATCTGCTAATCTGCAACGAGGAATGAGCAGATGATAGGAGACCCTATGTCAGATCAATCAGGACCAACCCTGTCACATAATGGCATCAGCTATGCGCTTTATGAAGGGAAGCCATGTGGGGGATGCGGCGCTGATAATTGGCGCGGCGAGAAATTAGCGCTTGCCTATCTCGAACAGATTGACAGCTATCTCTGTCCGCCTTGTGTCACAAGCTATCTGGCACAGGCTGAAAAGCCGAATTAATAGCTCTAAAACGCAAGCAGACGGCGCATCTAAGCAAATCGATGACAGACGGCTAGGTCATCGTGAAACCCATCTTGCAGTTTGGGAGGCTCAGATGGCGCAACGCATCACATTAGGAGACTTATTTCACGATTGTGCTATGCGCTATAGCGACAGGCTATGCGTCACGATGGCACCGTCTGGTGAACAACGCAGCTATGCCGCGCTTGAACGAGAGATTAACCAATTTGCGCATGGGCTGCGCGCAGAATTTGATCTATCTGTGCCCTATATGGCGATGATGCTGGAAAATAGTATTGCCTATTTAACGGCGTCTTATGCTTTGAAAAAATGTGACATTGTTGAGGTGGCGATTAACCGCGCTTTTCGCGGCCCGTCTCTGGCGCGTATGATTTCATTAACACAATGTGAGTGGCTTATCACATCAGCACCGCATTTCGATGCGCTTCAGGATATTGCGGCTGAGCTGCCCCATCTCAAAGGGCTGATTGTGACAGATGAGTTTCTGGGCGCCCAGCAGCGTTTCCCTCAGTGGGAGATTGTGGCGTTTGATGATATTTTTGCCGAAAATGATAGCCATATCCCAAGTCAGGCAAAAGATACTGATACAGCTGTCATTATGTTTACCTCTGGGACGACGGGCATCTCAAAAGGGTGTGTGTTATCTCATCGTTATGCGGTGCGCACCGCGGAGAATATGATTGCGCCTTATCGCCTAACAAGTGACGATATTAATTACACGCCCTATCCTTTATCACATATCGGTCCTGCTTTTTATGATATCTTGCCAAGTTGGATGGTTGGCGGTTCGGTGATTTTGCGTGATGGCTTTAGCCTGTCGAATTTCTGGCCAGAAATTGTGAAATTTGGTGCCACTTGGTTCATGTGTTTAGGCTCTGTACAGCAATTATTATATGCCGCCCCACCACGTCCAGAAGACACTCAGCATAAGGTGACAAGATGTTGGTCAACACCGGCCCCTGTGCCCAAAGAGGCTTTTGATAAGCGGTTTGGCCTGCATCTGATCCCTGGTGGCGGCTATGGCTCAACAGATGCGGGGTTGGTGGTTGTCCCTCAATGGGATCATCCGGGTGGGATTGTGTTACCTCATTTTGAAGTGGCCATCATGGATGAAAATGATGATGTCATGCCAGCAGGTAAGCAAGGTGAAATTGTTATCCGACCGCGTGAAGCTGGGGTCATGTCTGATGAATATTTTGGCATGGAAGCCAAGACGCTTGAGAGCCGCCGTAATCTGTGGTTCCACACAGGTGATATTGGCTGGATGGATGAAGAGGGCTTATTCTATTTCTCTTGTCGTATGGCAGAGCGAATTCGCGTGCGCGGTGAGATGGTATCAGGCTATGAGGTTGAAGAGGCTGTCCTCTTACATGAGGATATTGAAGATGCGGCGGCCATCGCTGTGCCTGCTGCCCTTGGCGAAGAAGATGTGTATCTGTTTATCACCTGCCGCCCAGGTGCAAGCTTGTCAGATGATGAGGTCATTTCTTATTGCCGCGGTGTAATGGCAAAATTTATGGTGCCAAAATATGTCACAATCTTAGATGAGATGCCGCGCACGCCAACAGGTAAGCCTGAAAAGGGTAAATTGAAAGAGATAGCACTGCCATTACTACCGGCTGCTTAATTGACATAAGCCCCCCTTTTCGCCAGTTTGGCATGAGTAATGATAAGCAGATATAAGTAGGGTCAATCATGTCGACATGTCTTGTTACGGGGTCTGATGAAGCCTTTGGTCATTTGCTGATTGATTGTGTAACCTCTCTGCGCCATGCCGGCTATCAAGGTGATATTGCCGTTCTTGATTATGGGTTGAATGAGGCACAAAAACAGGCTTTACGTCCCTTTGACGTGATTTGTCAGCCAGGTGTTATGCCAGATCTTTTGCAGGATATTTCTTTTGCGGGGGCAAAAGGGGCATGGGTTTTGCTTGCGAAACCTTTCCTGCCAGACCTCTTTCCTGGGTATGAGACTTATGTCTTTGTTGATGCCGATGTGTGGGCCCAGGATGATCGCGCGGTCACAGCCTTGATCGCGCAAGCCAAAGATGCGGATGTTATCGCTATTTCACAGCGTAGCCGCTTTCATGATGGTGATAGCGCGCGCGGGAATGGTGTGGAGTTTAATATCTTTGGGCAAGCTTTGCGTGCTAATTGGTACACGATGTTTGCCAATAAATCCAAATTGCCCAAGGGGGATAAACATCTACTAGCTGCCTCTCCCTTAATTAATGCGGGTATTTTTAGTGCCTCTGCCGCCTCACCTCTGTGGCAGCATTGGCAAAATGAAATGCGCCATTGTGCGGCGGCATTGCCACTAAGGCGGCGGACAGGGGCTGATCAGCTTGGCCTAGGCTTGGCTATATATCGCCATAATCTAAATGTGCGACTATTGCCCGAGATCTGTAATTGGCTCACTCATTTCCGCTATGATAGAGGCCAGCATCTTTTTACGGAAACTGAACCCTTCTATGAGCCGGTCAGCCTCATGCATTTGGCAGGGATACCACACCTTATTCCAGAAAAAGAGGTTGCGTTTGAAGATGGCACAAGGGGCGTCTTAGATCTGAGTTACCGCGCATGGCAGGCGCGCCGCCAAGGATAGTGAGGCTCTTTAAAAGAAGAAGCAGAATGCAAAAGAGGGGCCAAAGCCCCTCTTTTTTATCAGGTTAGTTCTATTGTGCCTTAGGCCACATCAAAGCGATCAGCATTCATCACCTTATTCCATGCGGCAATGAAATCAGCTTTAAACTTATCGGCTGAGTCATTCTGAGCATAAACCTCAGCAATCGCACGAAGCTGTGAATTTGACCCAAAGACAAGGTCGACTCTTGTGCCAGTGCGAACAGGAGCCCCTGTGGCTCTATCAGAGGCTTGATAGAGATTTGTGCCTGCAGGCTTCCATTCAACTGACATATCAAGAAGTGTCTTGAACCAGTCATTTGACAATGTGTTATCGTCGCTCCAGACGCCATGGCCATCATGCGAAATGCCAAGAGAGCGCATGCCACCAACAAGCACTGTCATTTCTGCAGCTGTTAGGCCGAGAAGCTGGGCTTTATCCAACAACATTTCTTCAGCTGACAAGGTATATTCAGTCTTCTGATAGTTGCGGAAACCATCTGATACAGGCTCAAGAACGGCAAAGCTCTCCACATCAGTCTGTTCCTGGCTGGCATCACCACGGCCAGCAGTGAATGGCACGTCTTGGCCAGAGGCCATTTCAAGCGCCACATTACCAGCTAGCACGATCACATCAGCCACAGAGGCATTATGCGCCGCGGCAATCGGCTCAAGCACAGAGAGTACATGGGCTAATTGTGCTGGCTTATTGGCTGCCCAATCCTTTTGCGGTGCCAAACGAATGCGGGCGCCATTTGCACCACCACGCATGTCTGAACCGCGATAGGTTGAGGCTGATGCCCAGGCTGTTTCTAGCATCTCTGTCTGTGACAGACCTGATGCCTTAATCGCGGCTTTTACAGCTGCGACATCATAAGAGGCATTCCCAGCTGGGACAGGATCCTGCCAGATGAGCTCTTCTTCTGGCACTTCAGGGCCGAGATAGCGACATTTTGGTCCCATATCACGATGCAATAACTTGAACCACGCTCTTGCAAAAGCATCAGCTAGCTCATCTGGGTTCTGATGATACCGCTCAGAAATCGCGCGATAGGACGGATCAGTGATGAGCGCCATATCAGCCGTTGTCATCATTGGTGTGACCTTCACAGAGGCATCATCAACTTCTGGTGCCATATCATCTTCAGCAATATCGACAGGGTGCCAAATATTGGCACCGGCTGGACTCTTTGTTAGCTTCCACTCATATTTGAAAAGCAAATCGAAATAGCCATTATCCCATTGTGTTGGATTGGCTGTCCATGGGCCTTCAATACCTGATGTTGTAGTATCGCGGCCTTTGCCTGTGCCATGGCTGTTTGCCCACCCAAAGCCCATCTGTTCAATAGGAGCGCCTTCTGGCTCGGCACCTACCTTTGCCGGGTCGCCAGCGCCATGGGCCTTACCAAAGGTGTGACCACCAGCAACAAGAGCCACTGTTTCTTCGTCATTCATGGCCATACGACCAAATGTTTCACGAATATCCTGGGCACTAAGCATCGGATCAGGGTTACCATTTGGCCCTTCTGGGTTCACATAGATGAGACCCATTTGCACAGCGGCAAGCGGATTTTCCAATGATTGGCGTGTGCTCTCATAGCGCTTATCAGCTAGCCATTCTGTTTCAACACCCCAATAGATATCTTCTTCAGGATGCCAGATATCAGGACGACCACCGCCGAAACCAAATGTCTTACCACCCATTGATTCAATGGCAACGTTCCCTGCCAAAATCAAAAGGTCAGCCCAAGAAATGGCATTGCCATATTTTTGCTTCACAGGCCAAAGCAAACGACGTGCCTTATCAAGGTTGCCATTATCTGGCCAAGAGTTTAGCGGTGCAAAACGCTGGGCACCTGTGCCCCCGCCACCACGGCCATCACCAGTACGATATGTACCAGCAGCGTGCCATGTCATACGGATAAAGAAGGGGCCATAGTGACCATAATCAGCCGGCCACCAGTCTTGCGAGTCAGTCATCAGGTCATGCAAATCTTGCTTCAAAGCTTTAAAATCAAGACCTTTGAACGCTTCTGCATAATCAAAACCCTCATCTAGCGGGTTTGATTTTTGATCATGTTGGCGCAGGATGTTCAGATTTAACTGATTAGGCCACCATTGCGAGTTTGATGTGCCAGTGCTTTGATTGCTCGTCAGCGCACCATGCATCACAGGGCATTTTGCGTCATCCATTTTGCATCTCCTGTTAAAATGGCTTGTTATAAGGCCGGCTTGCCGGCCAGGGAAAAGGCGTCATAAAGGCGCGAAACTACCTCAACAATATTGGGTTTATTTTGGCAAAGTCAACATAGTTTGAAATGATTTCAAACTGCAGAAGCCCCCTTTTGCAACGCGCTAAGACGACCGTTTCACCTTATAGGTAATTTCCACAGCCTCTAGCTCATACCCTTCTGGTAACTCAGGCGAGGATACAGGCTGTGAGAGGGCCGGAATGTCAATAATCTCGCCAGTATCCACATCAAGAAGATGATGATGCGTGCCGATATTTGTATCATAGGTGAGGTGGTCACCAAGACCTGGCACGGCACGTAATAGGCCAGCTTCTGCGAATTGCCGTAGGCTGTTATAGACGGTGCCGATGCTGAGATGGATGCCAGCGTGCTGCAGGGTCGTATAGACGCTCTCGGCGCTGACATGCTTATCGGTGCCATCAAATAGATGGGCTGCTATGGCCAAACGCTGCTTTGTCGGGCGCATATTATGGTCACGTAATTTTTGTGCGAGCTGCTCGTCTGTCATCTTGTCACATCTGTCGTCTCTACGCTTCCAAGAGTTAAGAAAAGTGCGGCATCTGTCAAGTCAGAGGCTGACCGTTAGCCCTGTTGTGTGTGGCGGCAATCATTTTGGCTAACAAATCTGTGCACGGCATGCTATGCGCAAGGCATATATGTTGGCGGTGACATGATATGACCGCGTTTAAAGTAAGTGATAGGATAGCAGGTCATGGCAGATAGGCAGGCAAATCTCAGAGGGGCATCATGGATGGTTACGATGATGCTCATGCTCGCCATCTTAGATGTTATCATGAAATTTATGATGACAGAGATGCCACTCTTCCAAGCGCTCTTTGTCAGAGGGTGTTTGCTACTTCCTGTCACGGCTCTGATTTTAGTGATGCGGCAAGAGACAAAGATTAAGATAGACCCCCGTCATCGCCTTATCATTGCCTATCGGATTTTGTGCGAAATGGGATTATCGCTGACAATGCTGATGGCGCTGATGACGCTGCCACTCGCTAATGTGACAATCATTTTGCAAGCCGTCCCGTTGGGGATGGTTGCGGCGGCGGCCCTCATCTTAAAAGAACAGGTTGGGGTACGGCGCTGGTCAGCGGTTTTGGTGGGCTTCATAGGGGTGGTGATTATCATTCAGCCGGGGGCAGAGGGTTTCACAGCCAATTCTTTCTATGCGGTCATAGCCGCGCTTCTCTTTATCATTCGTGATATCCTTGTGAGGCGTCTACCCTCTCATTATTCCACTACTTTTTTGGCGGCACCGATGGTGCTTGCCATCACCATCATGGGCGGGGTGATGATCCCATTCACGGGGTGGGTGCCTGTGCAAATGCATCACCTTATCCTGCTATGTCTGGCAGGATTAGCTATTGGGTCAACCTATCTCATCGCTGTGCATGTCATGCGGATTGCAGATGTCGGCTTTGTCAGCCCGTTTCGCTATAGCGGTATTTTATTTGCTATCATAGCAGGCATTCTATTTTTTGATGAATGGCCAGACCGCGCGAGCCTCATCGGTGCCACCCTCATTGTTGGGGCAGGGCTCTATGCGCTCCACCGCGAACAGCTAAGCCGGTAAGGCGTCTGTTAGCCACCCCACCCGCTTTAGCAATATTTCTCCGGGCCCACCCATTGCGCTTCGCTGTAACGATCGCCATGCGCCCAGCCAATGGGTAAGATCTCTGCAAGGGCATCTCTGACTTCATTTGTCATGGTGAAGGTGGCCCCAGCTGCAAGGCCCTCTAAATGGCTAACCGAACGAGTTCCCGGGATCGGAATAATATGGTCATCTTGATCCAGTGCCCAAGCAATGGCAAGGCCAGCCGCCGTCAGTCCCACATCAGCCGCCAGCGCGCGAAACGGGGCTGTGGCTGCGATATTGGCTGATAGATTTGGTTCCATGAAACGCGGGTTATGCTGCAGAAACGCGACCTCTTTCAGCTTTTCTCCTTGATGTGGCTTATCTGTGAGGAGCGAGCGCCCGACAGGTGAGAAGGCCACAAAGGCCGTGCCTAATGATTTACAACTTTGGATGAGACCCATTTCTGGGGACCGCACCCCAAGTGAATATTCAGATTGGACCGCCATCACATGATGCACCTCATTGGCCCGCTGCAATGAGGTGGGGGCGATTTCAGAATAACCAAAGCCTTTGATTTTCCCAGCTTTGACAAACCCTGCCAGCGTCTCTGTCACTTCTTCAATTGGTATCTCAGGGTCACGGCGATGCACGTAAAATAAATCAATGGCCTCAACGGATAGGCGAGTGAGTGACTGGTCTAATTGCTGGGTGAGATAGGCGGCATCATTACGAAACGAGCGCACCCCGTCCGGTGACCGGTAAATCGCTGCTTTGGTTGCGACAGAGAATTTGTCAACTGCTGAGGGATTTGCCTTAAAATAAGCACCAATACAGGTCTCTGAAAACCCACTACCATACACATCGGCTGTATCTAAATGCGTGATACCAAGACGCTGGCACGCATCTAGAATGTGAACCGACCCGGCTGCATCCATAGGGCCGTAGAAATTAGAAAATGACATCGCACCATAGCCAAGGGCACTGACCTGCGGACCGCCTCGTCCAAGGGTTCTTTGTTGCATGATGGCACTCCTCTTTATCGCTCTGTGTCTTTGCCTCAAACAATGTCATCTACCATGGCAGGGCTACTGGCTGATGCAAGCGAACTTTCCCTTCTACTTTAGAAATAACGCAAAATAAATTAATAGGAAATTTGATAAGAAACTGAAAAATAACAGAAATTTTTCAAAAAAATTCAAATTTTTTTTCATTCGTTAACGGTTTCTTTACTTCTTTCCGCTAGGCTCAGGGGATGGAAGTTGTGTTTCGGCGCATAATTTCCAGCGATTATGACTGGATAGGCCTCTGTGATGCGGTGCTGTGAAAGGCGACGTGTGTCACAGGCGTATATGCGGTCTGGGGAGTGACTAAGTACGTGCCGCATTGAACCGATTATGCGAAAAAAAGA